>JANNUK010000148.1:0-1834 GCA_031395155.1 Chloroflexota bacterium
GTGCACCCATCGGTGCTGGAGGCGGCGGCCGTCGGTATCCCCCACGACGTCAAGGGCGAATCAATCGCGCTGTTCTGTGTCCTGCGTCCGGGCACGACCGATTCGCCGGACCTGCGCGCGGCAATCGCCGCTGAGGTTGCCCGACAACTCGGGAAGCCACTCCGCCCGGACGTCGTCGCGGTGTCTCGGCGCTGCCCAAGACGCGCTCGGGAAAGGTGATGCGCCGGGTGGCCCGCGCGGCATACCTCGGGATCGACCCGGGCGATGTCTCGGCGCTCGACAACCCGACGAGCCTGGAAGCGATCAGGGCCGCGGCGACGGGACGCAGCGGGAGATGACCGGAGCCACCGACGCCCCTCGCTGGCCTGGCTCAGCGCCGGCGCGGGCGGGGTCCCGAGCCCGTCACTCGCCCGGCTATCGTACGATGCAGCCCGTTCGCCCCGATGTTGCCCAGGTCACGTCGCACCCACGGCGGTGACCGCCCGCGAGGAGCCCGTTGCCCGAGATTCGATCCTTCCGCGCCCTCCGCTACGATCCCGCGGTTGTCGGCGACCTGGCCGGCGTTGTGAGCCCGCCGTACGACGTCATCGGACCGGAACTCCAGCGGACCCTGCTGGAGCGTCACCCGGCGAATGTCGTTCGCCTGGACCTGCCCCCCGGCGAAACGGGGGACGAGCCCGACGACCGCTACCGACGGGCCGCCCGAACCCTGGCGGCCTGGCGCTCCGGCGGGATCCTCCATCGTGACTCTCGGCCGGCCACCTATGTGTACGAACAAACCTATCGCGTACCCGGATCGAAGGTCGAGCGCCGCCAGCGCGGGTTCTTTGGGCGATTGCGGTTGGAATCGTTCGGGCCGGAGGGCGATGTTCTGCCGCACGAGCGGACGCTGGCAGGGCCGAGGGAAGACCGCTACCGGCTGCTGCGCGCGACGGCAGTGAATACCAGCCCGGTCGTGGGGCTGTATGCGGATCACACGGGCCGCAGCGCTGCCGTCCTCCGCGCGATCGCGGCCACGCCGCCGGTCACCGACATCGAGGACCATGATCGCGTTCGCCACCGGCTGTGGATCGTCGCCGACGACGCTGATCCGTCGGGCGCGTCCGCGGAGCTTGCCCGGCTTGCCGGAGCGGGCCCGATCACGATCGCCGACGGCCACCACCGGTACGAGACGGCGCTCCGCTACCGCGATGAGCGACGAACCGGCGCGACCCAAGGCGACGATCATGGGTACGACTACCTGCTCGCGCTGTTCCTCGAGTCGACGGCGCAGACGTTGACGGTCCTGCCGACCCATCGGCTCCTGCGCGACCTCGGCGACGGCGGCGTGCAGGCTCTCTTCACGCGCGCCGCGGAGCTGTTCGAGATCCGTGATGGGGTCGCTGCCGAGGAGCTGCGCGTCGTGTTCGGCCCAGAGGGTCGGGCCACCGGCACGTTCGGGCTGTGGACCCGAAGCGGAGGCGCGATCCTGTCTCCGCGTCCCACGGCGTTCGACCCGTACCTGCCGGCGGGCGGCTCGACACTGCGCGCCCTCGACGTGACCCTGCTCGGCATCGCGCTGGAGCGGATCGCGGGCATCGACGCGGCCGCCGTGGGCGGCGGCGACCGTCTGAGCTACGTCCACGACGCTGCGGAGGCTGTTTCGCGGGTCGATGCTGGTCTGGATGAGGCCGACGCGGCCTTCCTGCTTGCCCCGACACCCGTCGAGGCCGTTGTGGCTGTCGCCGGCGACGGGGATGTGATGCCCCAGAAGTCGACCTATTTCTATCCCAAGGCCCTGACCGGCCTGGTCATCAACCCCCACGAATGGTGAGATCGATGGACTCGACCCCCG
>JANNUK010000169.1:0-1785 GCA_031395155.1 Chloroflexota bacterium
CCGCCGAGAACCGGTGGGGTCAAGGTCAAGGGGGTGGGGGACCTCCTCGTTCGCTTCGCCAGGTGCTGCCACCCGATCCCCGGCGACCCCATCTCCGGCTTCATCACCCGGGGCAAGGGCGTCACCGTGCACCTTCGGAGCTGCCCCACGGTGATCAACGAGCGCGATGTCGGCCGCCTCATCGAGGTGGAGTGGGAAGGCGCCGCGACGGCCACGTACCCGATCGCAATTCGGGTCGAGGCGTACGACCGAACCGGCCTGCTCAACGACATCACCCAGGTGGTGGCCGAGAACAAGGTGAACATCCTGGCAGCGTCGGTGACCATCGGGCCGGATCACGTTGCCGTCGTGCGCGCCACGATCCAGGTTCTCTCGGTCAGCCAGCTCGCCCGCGTGATGAGCCGGATCGAGCAACTCAAGGACGTCATGTCGGTGTCACGCGACCTCGGCTGACGCAGTGGAGGGACCATGAGCAACGCCAGCCTCGGCCTGTCCGACGACCTCAGCGCCTACCTGCGACGGGTGGGAGTTCGCGAGCACCCGCTGCTCGCACGACTGCGCGAGGAGACGGCAGCGCTGCCCCAGCACAACATGCAGATTGCGCCGGAGCAGGGGGCGTTCATGGCGCTCCTCGTGCAGATCATGGGCGCGCGCCGCTGCGTGGAAGTCGGGACGTTCACCGGTTACAGCTCGCTGGCGGTTGCCCTGGCCATGCCCGTAGACGGACGATTGACGTGTTTCGACGTGTCGGACGAATGGACGTCGGTGGCGCGTCGGTACTGGGCGGAGGCCGGTGTCGCAGATCGGGTGGAGCTTCGTCTCGGTCCGGCTGTCGAAGGCCTGGACGGCCTGATTCGCGAGGGTGCGGCCGGGACGGTCGACTTCGCCTTCATCGATGCGGACAAGGGATCTTATCCGCTCTATCACGAGCGACTCATTGAGCTGGTCCGTCCCGGCGGCGTGATCGCGTTCGACAACGTGCTGTGGGGCGGCGCGGTCGTCGATCCCGCGGCGGACGATGATGACGTCCGGGCAATCCGGGCGCTCAACGAGTTCCTCGCCGCGGACCAGCGGGTGGACATCAGCATGATCCCGATCGCCGACGGCCTCACCCTCGCCCGCAAGCGCTGAGCCATCGGTTGGGCGGCCGCTAGACTACCCCTCGATGCCCACGTATCGCGCCCCGCGCGGCACTCGCGACCTGCTGGCCGCGGAACGACGCGCCTTCGCCCGACTCGAGCGCCTCGCGGCGGACCTCGCCGCCCGCTATGGGTACCGCGAGCTGGAGACGCCGCTCTTCGAGCAGGTCGCCGTTTTTGAGCGGGGAATCGGCGAGGTTACCGACGTGGTCGAAAAAGAGCTGTTCCGGCTCGCTCCGCGCGGCGAGGAGAGCGAGGCGTGGGCGCTCCGCCCCGAGGCGACCGCCGGCATCGTCCGCGCCTTCGTCCAGCACGGGATGCACACGCTGCCGCAGCCCGTCAAGGTCACCTTGACCGGGCCGATGTTCCGATACGACAGACCACAGGCCGGTCGGTACCGCCAGTTCTGGCAGTGGGATGTTGAGGCGATCGGCGATCCGGGTCCGGCCGTCGACGCGGAGATCATCGAACTGGGCGCCCGCTTCTACCGCGACGCCGGCCTCAGCGATGTCCGCGTCCTGTTGAACTCGATCGGCGATCCGGCCTGTCGGCCGGCGTATGTCGAAACCCTCCGTGAGCACTACCGCCCGGCGATCGACCGACTGCCCCGCGTCGAGCGCGAACGCCTCGAGCTCCATCCCCTCCG
>JANNUK010000223.1:0-11796 GCA_031395155.1 Chloroflexota bacterium
ATTGGCGTCGACGATCCGGCCCTCGGCCGCCGCCCGTGCTGCCCAATCGCGTTCGCGCCGGATGTAGGTGACCTCGGTCTCGCGGTCGATCGCCGCGATCGCCATGAGGTCGATCATCGGTTCCTCACGCGAGGTATGCGCCAGTTCGAAGTCGGCACCATGGCGCAGCGCGTCGTACGGGCAGGCGTCCACGCAGATGCCGCACAGGATGCAGCGGCTCTCGTCAACCTCGAACTTCTGGAGGATGCGCGGCTTGGGCATGAGCGCGCCCGTCGGGCAGGTTTCCGCACAGCGGCCGCAGGACACGCACGGCGTGTCGTTGAGGCTCATGTCGAGCGGCGTCGTGACCAGCGTGTCGAAGCCGATCCGCATGAAGTCGTAGCAGGCCGCGCCGACCACCTCGGCGCACACGGTGGCACACCGCCCGCAGTCGATGCAGCGTGACGGCTCGCGCAGGATGAAGGCGTGGGAGTCGTCCCGGATGTAATCATGGTTGACGCCGGTGAAGCGGTTCTCGGTGATGCTCCGGAAGCCGGCCCCGAAGTTCTGCTTCGGCTCGAGCGTCTGCAGGGTGGTCCCGTATTCGATGCCCAGCCGACGGAGATCGCAGAACCCGATCGCCTCGCAGGTGCACTGGAGACAGCGCGTCGACTCGGCCACAGCCTCCGTCCGCGTGTACGGAATCTCGAACTCGACGTAGCTCCGTTTGCGGATCTCGGGGTCCATCGCCGTCATGCGGTAGCGTGGTTCCTTGATCTCGCTGGTGAACGGGACGATCGAGAGGAACTCGGGCTGCGGTTCGGCCAGTGTCTGGCGTGTGCGGATGGCGGAGAGGTCAAGGCCCTTCATGAAGGCATCGACGGCGTACGCCGCACGACGGCCCTCGGCAACGGCCTGGACGACCGTCGCCGCCCCGATCCGGACGTCGCCCGAGGCAAAAACCCCGGAACGCCCGGTCTCGAAAGTGACCGCGTCGGCTTTGACCCGCTTGTGCTTTGTGACTTCCACGCCGTGGGAGCCCGGTCCGATCCAGTCCAGTTCCGGACCCTGGCCGATGGCCAGGAGGACGCGGTCGCAGGGGATCGTGAACTCGGTGCCTGGCGCCGGTTCCGGGCGCCGCCGGCCGGACGCGTCGGGCGCGCCGAGCTGCATGCGGATGAATTCGACGCCGCTGACCTTGCCGGTCTTCTCGTCGGTGATGACCCGGACCGGACCGGCCTGGAAGATCGCCCGCGCGCCTTCCTCGATCGCCTCATGGACCTCGTTCGATGCCGGCATGTCCTTCATGTCGCGCCGATACACGAGGGTCACCTCGGCCGCCCCCTGGCGAATGCTGGTCCGGGTACAGTCCATCGAGGTGAACCCACCGCCGATAACGACGACACGGCTGCCGGCGTGCCCGGGCACAGTCAGGCCGAGCGTGGCCGTGCGCAGGTACTCAAGGCCGTCGAAGACCCCGTCCGCGTCCTCGCCGGGAATCCCCAGCTTGTTCGTGTTGTAGCACCCGATGGCCACGACAACCGAGTCGTACCCCTGGTTTCGCAGGTCGTCGAGGGTGAAATCACGGCCGAGCGCCTGATCGCACACGATCTTGCCGCCCAGCCGCGTGACCGATTCGTACTCGGCCTCGAGGACCTCGACCTTCGGGAGGCGGTACTGCGGGATGCCGTAGCGGAGCATGCCGCCCGGCGCCGGGTCGCGCTCGAAGACGGTGACGTCGTGACCGGCGATGAGCAGGTAGTACGCGGCCGCCATGCCGGTGGGTCCAGACCCGATGACGGCCGCGCGGCGGCCGGATCGCGCCTGGACCTCGAACGGGACCGGCGGATCGACCCCGTCGTCGAGCATGGCTTTGAGGACCTGGTCGCCGGCATAGCGATGGCTGTCACGGATCGCGATGGCCTCGTCGACCTCGTCCCGCCGGCAGTGTTCCTCGCATGGCGCAGGGCAGACCCGTCCGAGCACGGACGGGAAGGGAATCGTTCTCTTGAAGATCCGGGTGGACTCGCGGAAATCGCCCTCGGCGTTCTGCTTCAAGAAGCCGGGGATGTCGATGTGGCTGGGGCACTTGTTCTGGCACGGTGGCAGGCAATAGGCGTTGTGGTCGCTGAAGATCAGCTCGAGATTGGTCCGGCGGAGGCGCCGGACCTCCTCGGTCTGCGTCTGGACCTTCATCCCGTCTTCGCAGGTCCGGGAGCAGCTGATCGGCGGGTACTCTTCCCCCTCGACCTCCACCACACACATCCGGCACGCGCCGAACCCCGGCAGCTTGGGCTCGTAGCAGAGCGTGGGGATCTCGATCCCGTTGTCGCGGCAGACCTCGAGGATGGTCTGGCCCTCGAGGCCTTCGACGACGCGACCGTCCACCTCGATCCGGATGGCCGGCGTCGAGTGCGGTCGCTGGGGCGCCTGGGTCTCCAGGAGGCGCTCGGCGAGCGAATCGGTGGGCGTCGCCGGGGAACCGCTCGCGGGACGGGTGATCAGGTTGGTCATCGTCGTCTCAGTGGGGGGGCGCCCACAGCCAGCGCGATCGGGTGGCAGACGCCGGCTGGGCACGAGCTGCGCGCGATGTGCGCCTCCAGCTCGTCGCTGAAGTATCGCATTCCGCTCGTGAACGGGAGCGTCGCCAGGCGCTCGTGGTCGCACAGGGCGGAGGCCACGATGTCGGCGGACAGGTCGATCATCAGGCCGAGGTCCGACGGCTTGGTGGTCCCGGCGGCGATCCGATCGCCGATCTCGGAGAGCCGGCGCGTTCCGATTCGACACGGGATCGTCTTGCCGCACGACTCATCGGCGCAGTAGCGGGTGAGGATCCGAGCCAGGTCGACGATGCAGGTTCGATCATCGGCCGCGATCACCGAACCCGATCCGACATGCGCCCCGACGGCGCGCAGCGCCTCGAACTCGTACGGCGTGTCCAGCTGGTCCGGCGGCAGGATCCCGCCCGACGGGCCGCCGACGAGGACCGCCTTGAGGGTGCGGCCCCGCTCCGGCGAGCCGCCGAGGGCCACGATGTCGCGGAGCGGAGTCCCCAGGGGCACCTCGGCGATCCCGTCCCGCTCCGGGCCGCGCACCTGCACCAGGATCGTGCCCGGGCAACCGGACGCGCCCACGGCCGCGAACGCCTCCGCGCCGTGCCGGAAGATCCACGGGATCGCAGCCAGCGTCTGGATGTTCTGGACCACCGTCGGCATCCCGTGCAGGCCGCGCTGGGCCGGGTGGGGTGGCCGCTGCTCGGGCTGGCCGCGCTTGCCCTCCAGCGCCTTGAGCAGGATCGTCTCCTCGCCGAGCAGGTAGGCACCCTGGACCGGGCGCACGGTCATCGCCAGATCGAAGCCCGAATCGAACACGTTGAACCCCAGGAAGCCGGCGTCGGTGGCGGCAGCGATGGCTGTTTCGAGGCATCGAACGAGATCGACATCCTCCGCGCGCACCGCGATGTACGCTTCGGACGCACCGATCGCATGGGCGGCGATCGCCATGCCCTCGATCACCCTGAACGGGTCGCGAGCCAGCAGTTCTCGATCGGTGCGCACGGCGGGGTCGGCCCCATAGCCGTTCGCGACGACGTAGCGGCGTGCGGCCTCGGTCGTCGCCGCGGTCCGCCACTTCTCGGCGGTGGGGAACCCGGCTCCGCCGCGCCCGCGCAGGCCCGAGGCGGCGATCGTGGCGATCACGCCGGTTGGCCCCAGCTCGCGAATGGCAGTCCGTAGTCCTTCGAACGCACCGGCCTTGACGGCGGCGTCGAGATCGGTCGGGTCGGGGGCGTCGGCGCGCTCCAGCAGGATTCGCGGCCAGGTCTTGGGGGTCGACAGGAGGTTCGTCATGCGCTCAGTTCACGCCCCGCCGGTCGGATCCGCCGAGCGCAACATCGAGTTCCGACAGGAACGCCGCCTCGGACGGTCGGCGCCCGGACAGCGCCTCCGCCTGGCGCTCGTCGGCGGCGGGCTCGAAGCGCAGATGGCGGTAGTAGCTGGCGGTCCCGTAGATCATCGCGTACCACGCACCGGTCGTCTGGCTGATCCGCTTGAGCGCCGCGACGGGCAGGTAGCCGTAGGCGGCCTGGGTCGCCTCGAGGATCTGGAGCATGTGGGCGGGATCGTGGTCGTGCTCCTCGAGGATGGCCTCGAGTGCGCCGAGGTCAGCCGCCTCGAAATGCGCATAGGCCGCGTCCGGCACCGGTCGCCCGGATCGGCGCAGCGCGGATTCGTCGCGTCGCTCGCCGTAGGTCTCGGCCGCGCCCCAGTGGACGTGATAGCGGCCCTTCGTGTCGATGCCGCCCATGTCGATGCACTCGATGGGGCACGCCTGGGCGCATTGGAAGCACGTCTCGCACTTCAGCGTGCCGTACTCGTCATAGAGGAGCTGCAGGCGACCCCGGAACTTGTGCGGGATGTCCGGTTTGACCTCGGGATAGCGGACGGTGACCTTGGGCTCGAAGAAGCGGCGCAGGGTCAGGGCCATGCCGCGCACCATGCCGATGCCGGGGATCAGACTCATCGCGACGGCCTCACTTGCCCACGACGACGATCGCCGCCGCGGTGACGAACAGATTGACAAGCGACGCCGGAAGCAGCCACTTCCAGGCGAAGCCCATGAGCTGGTCGATGCGGATCCTGGGCAGCGTCCCGCGCATCCAGACGAACAGGAAGACGAACGCGTACGTCTTGCCCATGAACCACAGGATGCCGGCCACGAAGTCGACGTTGACGTAAGCGATTCCGAGCACCACCCCAACAGCGAGGACGTTGAACAGGAGGAAGCCGGCGATGAGCGCCTGCCACCACGGGGTCGAGCTCCGGAGCAGGTAGAAGGGCGCGGCCAGGACCAGCGTCGCGACGACCGGAACGATCGCGATCCCGAGCAGGAGCCAGATCCCGAGCGAACCCGGATCCAGCGCGATATGGAGTTCCGGGAACGGGAACGGCGCTTGCCAGCCGCCCAGGAACAGCGTAACCAGCAGCGCCGACATGATGAACACGTTGATGTACTCGGCGAAAAAGAAGAAGCCGAAGCGCATCCCGGAGTACTCGGTCGCGTAGCCGGCGACGATCTCCGAGTCGGCCTCGGTCAGGTCGAACGGCGTCCGGTTGGCCTCGGCGGTCGCCGCAATAAAGAAGATGACGAAGCCGAGCGGTTGCTGGAAGACGTACCAGTCCGTGAACCACGGCCCCTGGTTCTCGACGATCGTGTTGAGGCTCATCGTCCCGGCCAGGATGAGCAGGCCCACCACGGACAGGGTCAGGGGTATCTCGTAGCTGATCATCTGGGCAGCCGAGCGAAGCCCGCCGAGGAGCGAGTACTTGTTGTAGCTCGACCAACCGGCCATGAGCAGGCCGACCACGCTGAGCCCGCCGACGGCGAAGAAGTAGAGCAGGCCCACGTTGAGGTCCTGGGCGATCAGGCCCGGGGCGAACGGGATGACGAGTGCACCCATCACGCTGGCCATGAAGACCACGATCGGGGCCCAGGTGAAGACGATCCGATCCGCTCCGGTCGGGGTGAAGTCCTCCTTCATGAGCACCTTGAGCCCGTGGACGGTCGACAGGAGGGTTCCCCACGGACCCACCCGGTCCGGGCCGAGACGAAGGTTCATCAGCGCGATGATCTTCATCTCCATGTAGATGATGATGAAGGCCGAGGGTGGAGCCAGCAGCAGCAGGATGGTCACCGCCGCGAGGAATCGGACGATGCCGATGTTCGCCACGAGCACGTCGAGAATGGTGCCACCGAGGAGGGCGATCACGACGACGAGAGCAACGGTCAGGACGAGCAGGAGCGGGACGAGCGTGAAGATGACCTTGCCGGGCAGGGTCAACCGGCCCCACGCGCGACTCATCACGGTCACTTGTCGACCCCACCCATGATCGGGTCGAGCGACGCCATCACAGCCATCGTGTCGGCCACCAGGTTGCCGGGCATCATCAGCCCGACCGACTGCAGGTGGATGAACGATGGGTCGTGGATGCGCATGCGGAACGGCTGGTCTGTGCCGTCGCTGATCGCATAGGTCGAGTACTGCCCGCGGGGGCCCTCGATCGCGGCGTAGGCCCGACCGGGTCGCGGGCGGAGAAGCCGCGGGAGCTTGGCCATGATCGGTCCGTCGGGCATCTGGTGGAGGCACTGGTCGATGATCCGCAGGCTCTGCTTGATCTCGTCCATCCGCAGCAGGTAGCGGGCGAGCACGTCCCCCTCGCTCCTCGTCGGGATGTCGAAATCCAGCTCGGGATAGATCGAGTACGGGTGGGCACGACGGACGTCGAACGGGAGGCCCGTGGCCCGGAGGTTCGGTCCGGTCATGCACATGCGGAGCGCGGTCGCCGAGTCGATCGTGCCGAGGCCGCGGGCGCGGCGTACGAACAGCTCGTTCTCGTTGAGGAGCGTGAGGTTGGACTCGATCTGGTGCGTCGCCCGGCTCATCCAGGAGCCGAGGCGGCTCATGAACTCGTGGTTGAGGTCGCCGTTCACCCCGCCGATCCGGAAGTAGTTGAAGAGCATCCGCTGGCCGGTCAATGCGGCGAGCATCTCGACGATCTCGTCGCGCTCGATGAACGACCAGAGGATGGGGGTCAGGCCGCCGAGATCAAGCGCGAACCAGCCCATGAAGAGGGCATGGCTGGCGATCCGGTTGAGCTCCCCCGAGAGGACCCGGATGTACTCGGCGCGGCGCGGCACCTCGACGTCGAGGAGCTTCTCGAAGGCGATGACCGGGGACCACTCACAGAAGAGCGACGAGATGTATTCGAGTGGGTCCGTGTAGCAGATCGCCTGGTGGTAGTCCGCGTTTTCGCAGAGCTTCTCCACGCCGCGGTGGAGGTAGCCGAGCACAGGATCGATGTCGACGACCTTCTCGCCGTCGAGCTTCAGCACCACGCGGAGGACGCCGTGCGTCGACGGATGCTGCGGCCCCATGTTGATGAACATCTCGCCGTCGCCGAGCGTGTAGAACTCGGCCTCGCGTTCGGTCCGCGGCGGGTACGGCGGGATCTGCTCGTAGACCCCGATCTGCTCGTCGAGCAGGATCCGCGGGTCGTCGGCGGATGGCCGGCGCGCCTCGGTGGTCATGGCGCCTGCCTCACGCGTTGGTCTTCCGGACCAGCGCGTCCGCGGTCGCATTGCGCGGCGCGTGCGATTGCTCCATGTGGCGGACACCGGCACCAGGCGAGCGAGCGGCGTCGTCCGCAAGGTAGAAGTCCTTGCGCAACGGGAACGATTCATAGTCGGGCGGCATATAGATCCGGCGGAGATCGCGGTTGCCCTCGAAAACGATCCCGAACATGTCGTAGGCCTCGCGCTCCATCCATTCGGCGCCTTTCCAGAGGAACGTGACCGATGGCACGCGCGGCTTGGCGCGATCCAGGTCGTCGGCGACGACCCGCAGCCAGTCCGCGGTCGTCGCACTCCACAGGTGATACACCGTCTGCATGTGGCTGCCGGTGTCGACGCCGGCGAGGTCGGACAGGAAACGGAAGTCGAAGGTCGAATCGTCATGCAGGGCGCGCATGACGTCCTGGACGTCCTTGGCGGCGATCCGCATCTCAGTCTCGTCGTGGCGCTGGCGGATGGGCCCGGTCAGGACATCGCCGAAGCGCTCTTCGAGTCGCCGTTTGAGCACGCGATCCATCGTCAGACCTCGTCCGGGACCGTTGGACCGATCTTGCGCTCGGGCCAGTGGCCGCGGCGGTCCTTGACCACCTGCTGCAGCTTCATCATTCCGTAGATGAGGCCCTCGGGCCGGGGTGGGCAGCCGGGGATGTAGACGTCGACCGGCATCACGCGGTCGATCCCTTCGATCGTCGAGTAGCTCCGCTTGTAGCGGCCTCCGGAGCAGGTGCAGTCGCCCATTGCCACGCACCACTTCGGCTCGGGCATCTGCTCCCACAGCCGGATGAGTGGACCGGCCATCTTCGTCGTGAGCGTGCCGGCCACGATGAGCACATCGGCCTGGCGCGGGCTGGCCCGGAATGGAAAGAATCCCCAGCGGTCCATGTCGTTCTTCGACGTGGCGGCCGACATCATCTCGATCGCGCAGCAGGCAAGCCCCGACAGGAGCGGCCACAGGCTGTTCGCGCGGATCAGGTCGAGGACGTAGTCGGCTTTCGTCGGGATGACTTCGAGCATGCCGCCCCAGCGGGCGTCGTCGCGCCGCATGGCCGGGTCGTGCTCGAGATCAGCGAGATGGTTCGCCGCGAGGATGCCCGCGGGATAGGCGCGCGGGTCCGTGGACGTCCACAACGTGTTGGGCACGACGATTGCCTCCGCGACATCGCGCGGGTCGGCGACAGCCGGCAGGTTCTGACCCGTGACGGTCTCGACGGCCGTCGCTTCGCCCGCGTCCGGGTGCTCGGGGGTCATCGCCATGTCAGGACGCCCTTGCGCCATGCGTACGCGAGGCCGAGGAGGAGGATCGCCACGAAAATGAACATGCTGACGAAGCCACCCAGGAGCAGGTCGCGGAAAACGATCGCCCAGAGGTAGATGAAGATCACCTCGATATCGAAGGCGACGAACAGCAAGGCGTAGATGTAGAACGAGAGCCCGAACCGGCCGTGGGTATCGCCATAGGTGTCGATTCCGGATTCGTACGGGAGGCCCTTGTGGACGTCGCCCCGGTTACGGTGCGAGATCAGCCACGCGAGGCCGATCGTCAGGAAGACGAACGTCACCCCCGCGAAGGCGAACCCGACGACGTACCAGATCCCGTCCAACCGACCCTCACTCCACGGCGGCGTCCGCACCCGGCGGCATCAGTTCCAGCGTTGGCGCGCGTCCCCTGGGAGGCGCGCGCGATCAGCCGACGTGCGCGGCCGATGCATCGGCATTCTAGCAGGGGAGCACCGCCGCGCCGGACCGTCGGGTCTCGATGCCGGACCGTCGGGTCGGCCGTCAGGTCCGTGGCGGGATGCGGTAGGCGAGGCCCGCCAGAGGCGGGTCGGCGGTGATGCCGCGCCCAAAGACCATCACCCGAAAGCGGCCCATCGCGGCAGGGTCGAGCATCCGCATGACCGCCGCGCGGGTTGCGAGGTAGGACTGGACGGTCGTCGCCGCGTCGGCCTGAAGCGCGACCAGGATCTCGCCGATCCCGAGGCCGGTGAGGAACTCCGCCTGGGTCGTGGTCCCGAGATGGTCGAGAAAGGCGTCCGCTGCCGCCCGCTCGACCGCCGTGACATCGACGTGGGCCGTCAGGTCCTGCAGCCCAACATGGCGGAACGGGTCGTCGTGGACGCGGTGCCGAACATAGGCGCGGAGCGTCCCGCCGGCGCGGCGGATCGGGTCGTACAGCTCAGCCGCCGGGTAGCCGTAGTCGATGGCGATGAGCACCCCTCGGTCGAGGCGCGCGGCCTGTTCGCCCACCCAGTCGTGGACCGCGAGGCAGATCTCGGCCCGCTGGCCGTCCGCAAGCACGATACCCTCGCCTCCCAGCCGCGCGGGGAGGCGCCGATCCGAGAGTTCGCCCTCGACGTCGACGAACCCCGCTTCGCCGCCCACGCCGAGCCCCACGTAGAGCTCCCGCGGACCGCCCGGACGCCCGACCACCCGATGGACGGCCAGCGCGTCGAGCACCTCGTTGGCGACAATCGCGCCGACGATCGACGTGCCATCATCGGGTCCAACGACATCCGGAAAGCCGGCCGCGGCCAGGTCGCCGCCGAGGGCTTCGAGGCGGGCCGGCTCGATCTCCTCGGGCTCCCAGCGGATGCGACTCACGAGCGAGGGCTCCGATGCTGCCAGCGCTCGGAGGATCGCGATCGCAAGTGTTCCGGTTCCCGCTCCGGGCTCGCGAACGGTGAATCGTTCTGGCTCCCCGAGCCGGCGCCAGACCTCCGCGAGCTGGCGTGCCATCGCCGCCCCGAAGATCGGGTCCGCCTCCGGCGCGGTGAGGAAGTCGCCGCCGCGCCCCGGGCGAGCGTCGGGCGAGCGGTAGTAGCCGAGCCCGGGTTCGTAAAGCGCACGCTCCATGAACCGCGCGAACGTGATCGGACCGTTCACCCGAATCTCGTCGCGAATGCGTTCGAGAAGTTCGGCGTTCTCGCCGACCGCCTCGAGATCGGGGTGCGGCTCCCGGCGGAGGCCCGCCACGATATCCCGCGGCCCGGTCATCCGGCGGGTTCCTGCGGAGCGTTCCCGAGGACCAGCCGCAGCCCCGGCCCCACGAGGGTATGGCCGCCGAGCAGGATCGGGATCGGGGCGCCCGCGGCAGCCGCGGCCAGCGCCCGGAGCCACGGGTCGCGGACCCGTTCGGCGAGCAGCAGATCGGACGCGAAGCGGTCCTCGGCCGACGGCCATCTCCGATCGTCTCGCCCGAGCCGATGAGCGAGGAGGACGCGCGAATCCACGACCGCAGCATCCCCAAATCGGGCGAGCAGCGTGCCCAGGGTGCCTGGCCCGCCGAACTCCAGCGCGGCACCGATGACCGAACGCGGAGGCCGCTGATCGGCCGGCGCCGTCCGCATTCCGCGCTCCTCGACAAGGGCCCGGACCCGGGCCGCCGCGTTGGCCTCGAGGTAGGCGAGCGTAGCGGCCGAGGTCCGGCCGGCGACGATGAACTCCGCCCGCGGATCGGCGCCGACCTTCGCGACGGCATCGATCCGCTCCACCGCACGAGTCGCCCAGTCCTGGCCGGCCACCGCCCCCCGGTCCGCGAGAGCCAGGTCCAGCGGCGAATCGATGTCCACGCCGAGGTGCCATCGGTCGCGAAGGTCCGCGATGGCGGTACCGGCGACCTCGGCCAGCCAGCGCGGCAGAGCGTTGTCGTCCGGGAGGTCGTCGGGGACGTCCGCTAGAACCGCCGCGCTCGAAAGGGAGAGCACATCCGCGGAGTAGCGATTGTTCGCCAGAGCCCGCCCCTTGGGCCCGGCCGCAGCTCCGACGAACACGGCAAGGTCATCGCTTGTCGCCAGCGGGATCGCGCCCGAACCCAGAACGACGAGCCCATCGGCCCCCTCGGCCACTGCCTCATTGGCGATGCGGCGGAGCCGCGTCCCGAACGGGACGTCGTCCGGCGGCCCCGCGACGATCCGCACATCTTGAGCTCCGGCCCGCTCGAAGCCCTCGCGATGTCGTTCCGCCAGCGCGGCGCGTGCCTCCGCGAGGACATGGGTCAGCGGACCTGCATCGACTCCGGGCTCGAGGTGGAGGATGCGAACATGGACAGAACTCACGGAACGGAGTCTATCGAGGGGAGGGCCGCGCGCTGCGCAGGACGATCCGGGCCTACATCGGCCTGGGAGCAAATGTCGGCGATGCCGATGTGACGCTGGCGGCCGCGGTGCGTGCGCTGGCAGGCCTTCCCGGCGTTCGCCTGCGCGGCGTGTCCCGCCTCTATGCGACGCGACCGGTGGGCGTCGCGGACCAGCCCGAGTTCCGCAACGCGGTGATTGCCCTCGACGTGCCGGCGCACCATGACGAACCGGAGCCGGCGGCCCTCGGCCTGCTCGTGAACCTCAAGGACATCGAGCGCACGTTTGGGCGTCGACGACGTGAGCGCTGGGGTCCACGCGAGATCGACCTCGACATCCTCGTCTTCGGGCGTCATCGGCTCGCCATCGATCGACCGGCCGAGGGACGATCGCTCGATGCCGATCGCGACCCGGAGCGAGCGACTCGCCGCCTCGAGGTCCCGCATCGCGATGCCCGCAACCGTCTTTTCGTCCTCGCGCCTCTCGCCGACCTGGCTCGATGGCTCGTGCCGCCGGGATGGCCGGAGACGGTGGAGACGGCGCGTCAACGGCGCCTCGCGATCGAGGGCGATGATGCGGTCCGGCCGATCGCGACGTGGGATCCTGGAGCCGATGC
>JANNUK010000227.1:0-52995 GCA_031395155.1 Chloroflexota bacterium
ACGCCGACGGTCGGGCGCGCCTGCCAGGAGTTCAGCCACATCATCCGACGGACGCGTGGGATCTGGATCACGCCGGCCGACGTGGACCGGGTCCCCGAGCTGTTGGCCGCGTCCCCGTTCGATGACGTCCGGCTGATCGTCGTGACCGACAACGAGCGGATCCTCGGACTCGGAGACCTGGGCGCCGGAGGGATGGCCATCCCCATTGGAAAACTCGCCCTGTACACGGCGGCGTGCGGCATTCATCCGACCCTCACGCTGCCGGTCTCACTCGACGTGGGGACGGACAATCCGGCCCTGTTGCGCGACCCCCTGTACCTCGGGCACCGCGCCCCACGTCTTCGCGGGGGCGCCTACGACGCGCTGGTCGAGGCATTCGTCGTGGCCGTCCAGGATCGCTGGCCGGGCTGCCTCATCCAGTGGGAGGACTTCAAGCAGTACAACGCCCTGCGCATTCGCGACCGCTACAGAGACCGGGTCCCGTCCTTCAACGACGACATCCAGGGCACCGCCGCCGTGGTCGTCGGTGGGCTGCTCGCTGCGCTGCGCCACCTCGGCACGACGTGGGACGATCAGCGAATCGTCCTGGCCGGGGCCGGGGCGGCAGGGCTCGGCATTGCCGCGCTCATCCGTGCGACGATGATCGCGGACGGCCTCAGCGAGGAGGCGGCTTCGGGCAGGCTGCTGCTCGTCGATTCGTCCGGGCTCATCCACGCCGGGCGCTCGGACCTCGATCCTGCGAAGCGGACGATGGCGTTGCCGTTCGAGGCTCTCGGCGGCCTTGGGCTCGGTCCGGCCCCCCTACCGGGCGACACGGCGCATCCGTCGCGCCGGTCCGACGATCTACCCGGCCTCGAGGCGGTCGTCGCCGCTGTTCGCCCGACCGTGCTCATCGGCACAACCGGCGCACCGGGCACGTTCTCCGAGCGGGTGATCCGCGCCATGGCCGCCGGGACCGATCGCCCGATCGTGCTGCCGCTGTCCAATCCGACGTCGATCGCTGAAGCGGTCCCGGCCGACGTCCTGCGCTGGACGGATGGCAGGGCCATCGTCGCGACCGGTTCGCCGTTCGAGCCCGTCACCTACCGTGCGATCCGCCACGAGATCGGGCAGGCCAACAACGTGTTCATCTTCCCGGGCGTCGGTCTCGGGGCGATCGTGTCGGAAGCCCGAGTCGTGAGCGACGCGATGTTCGTTGTCGCCGCCCGCACGCTGGCGTCGATGGTCACCGAGGAGCGACTCGCGGCCGGGGCGATCTATCCGCCGATCGCCGAACTTCGCGCAGTCTCGCGGGCGATCGCCATCGGGGTCATGGACGAGGCGATCCGCTCGGGCCTCGCCGGCCCTGGGACGGGAGCCGATCCCGCTGCGGAGATCGATGCGGCGATGTGGTGGCCGGCCTATGTGCCCTATCGGCGAGGCTGACGGCGTCGAGGGAGAACGCCGCTTCGGTTGCGGTCGAGAGATGGACACGGAGGACTGCCCCGAATGCATCGGAGACCGAACGCCCGAATCATGACGGGACGATGGCCCGATCTTCTTACTTGACCCGCGTCGGGCGATCGAGAGAATGACGTCCCCCGGCACCTCTGGAGCACCCGTGACCGCTCGCGCGATATCCTTCGCCCGCCCGATCCTCCATACGGCCGTGCCATTCGCTGTTCCGATCGGTCTGTCGGCATTCCTGCTGTTCAGCGTTCAGCCCCTGGTGGGTCGGCTCATGCTGCCGGTATTCGGTGGGACGCCGGCGGTCTGGGCCACCTCGCTCTTCTTCTTCCAGGCGGTCCTTCTGGCCGGCTATGTCTACGGTCATCTGTCCGTCACCCGATTGGGCCGCTGGGGACCACCGTTGCACCTCGTGCTCGCGGTCGGGGCCCTCTTCAGCCTGCTCGCAGCTCCGACCCAGATCGCCGATGCTCGGATCGATGCCATTCCGCCCGGGCTCGATCTGGTCAGGATCCTGTTCATCGTCGTTGGCCTTCCCGCGCTGGTCCTGACCACGACGACGCCGCTCGTGTCGGGCTGGTTCGAGGCCGCGCGGCGTCGATCGGACGGCGATCCGTACTGGCTCTATGCGCTGAGCAACGGCGGCTCGCTGCTGGCCCTGCTCGCCTATCCCCTGCTCATCGAGCCGCGACTGCCGTTGTCGACGCAGCGCGGGTTGTGGGCCCTGGGCTATGCGGCGCTGATCGTTCTGTTGGTCGGTGCGGCCACCCGGGCACTCCCCGCCATTCGCGAACGAGCAGCCGAACGAGCGACCGCACGGGCGGCCGAATGGGCCAGCGGCGTATCGACGGCCACCTCCGCGACGTCCATTGCGTGGCGGCGGCGCGGGCGCTGGCTGCTCCTCGCCGCCGTTCCGTCCGGGCTGCTGTCGGCGGTCACGACGTTCATCGCCACGGACCTCGTGTCGGCGCCGCTGCACTGGGTGGCGCCCCTGTCCCTCTACCTGGTCTCGTTCGTCATCGCGTTCTCCCCGCGCGGTGGTCGATGGGTCGGCCGGGCCGTACTGGCGGCGCCGGCGATGGTCACCCTGCTCTGGGTCCCCTACGGGTCCGCCGGAGGCTGGCCGATCGTCGCCATCCTGGCCATGGAGCTGACGGCGTTCGGCATTGTCGCAACGGCCCTGCACGGCCGCCTGGCCGAAGATCGGCCGGATCCGTCGCGGCTCACCGAGTTCTACCTCATTCTCGCCCTCGGCGGTGCCCTCGCGAGCGCGTTCGTCGCGCTCGTCGCGCCGGCCGTGTTTCCGGGGGTCTGGGAGTATCCGATTCTGCTGGTCGGCGCCCTGGCCGGGCTCGCGCTCGTCACGACCGCCCCAGTACGACGGCCACGGTCCGGTCCCGGCCTGGACTTCAGCCCATTCGTCATTGGACTGCGGGGCCGCAGCGCACCGTACGCGGCGGCGTCGCTCGCCTTGATCGCGGCCCTCGTTGGAACGGGATCGATCGCCGCCGAGGCGGGCGCCCGCTGGTTGCTCGTGGGTGGCCTCATCCTCGTTCTCGGCGCACGACCGTGGTTCCTGGCACTCACGACCGCCTTCGTCCTCGCCCTGGCGACATTCGTCCTGCAGCCGTCGGCGATCTTCCGCGATCGCAGTTTCTTCGGGGTGACCGAAGTCCTCGTGTCGCGCGACGGCCAACTCACGCTGCTGATGAACGGGACGACCGTGCATGGGTCGCAGTCAACGGATCCGGCGCGTCACGGGACCCCGCTCAGCTATTACGCGGAGTCCGGGCCGGCCGGCGACCTGTTTGCGATTGCCCGGGACCGCCGCGCCGAGTCGCTCACCGTCGGTGTGGCCGGTCTGGGCGGCGGAGCCCTGGCATCCTATGTGGACGCAGCCACGACGATGACGTTCTTCGAGATCGACCCGATCGTGATCGCAGTCGCCTCGGACGCTCGATACTTCACGTACCTCCGCGACGCCCGGAATCGGCCGACGATCGTGGAGGGCGATGCGCGCCGGTCCCTCGAACGGGAACCAGATGGGCGGTTCGACCTGTTGATCATGGATGCCTTTTCCTCGGACTCCGTCCCGGTCCATCTCCTGACGGTCGAGGCGATCACGGACGAGCGACGCACGGTGACCAGCGACGGGATCCTCGCGTTCCACATCTCGAATCGCTACTACGACCTCGCTCCGGCGATTGCGGCCGGTGTCGGAACGACAGGGTTGACGGTCCTCGAGAAACGCCACGATCCGGGCACCGTGCGGGAGCCCGGTGAGCTCCCGTCGCGATGGCTGGCGGCAACCCGGACCGAAGCGACGCTCGACGCCCTGCGTGCCGCCGGCTGGGCTCCCGTCCGGGCAGCAGACGGCGCGTTCAGCGACGACTACGCCGACTTGCTCGGGTACCTGTACCTGGCCCAATGATCGACCGCGGCCGCCGACTTCGAGCCCGGATCGCGCGACCAGTCCTGATCGGGCTGATGATCGTTCTGGCGATCATGATCGTCATCGAGACCATCGCGCTCTACGGCATCATCGGGCGCGAGGGAACCATCGGTGGTGACCTGGCGTATTACCGCTTCGTGGCGGAGCGCTGGCTCGAGACGGGTGTCTACTACACCCCGAACCAGTTGTCGGGGCCTTTCGTCGTCCAGGCGCTCGTCCACAACCTGTACCCGCCGCACGCCCTGTACCTCTTCATTCCGTTCGTCTACCTGCCGGACGCACTGTGGTGGGGCGTCCCACTTGTGATCGTCGGCTCTGTCGTCTGGTGGTGTCGACCCACGCTGCCGGGATGGCTGCTGCTCGTCGTGATCGTGGCCCTCCCCAGGACGCTGGCCCAGATCATCGTCGGCAACACCGACATGTGGGTCGCCTGCGTCGTGGCCGGCGCGGTCCGCTGGTCGTGGCCGGGCGTCCTCCTGAGCTTCAAACCGTCGCTCGCCTTCCTGGCCGCGATCGGGATCCTCTCGAAGTCGTGGTGGATCGCCCTCCTGGCGCTGGGGCTGATCAGCCTGCCCCTGCTGTCGCTGTGGCTCGAGTACCCGGAGGTCGTGCGCAACTCGAGCGCCCAACTGTCGTACTCCTTTGGCAACCTGCCCTTCTTCCTCCTCCCGATCGCGGCCTGGTTCACGTCATCGAGGAGGGGCGAGCTGTCGCTGTGGCAGTGGACGCGGCAACTCCTCGGCCGTGACCGGCGCGCGTTGGGTCGCGCGGCATGAGCGACCGCGCCACCGTAAACGCCGCCGTCCTCGAGCGGCCCGGGTCACCGGTGGCGATCGAACGACTTGTCCTGGCGTCCCCCGGTCCCGGCGAGGTCAGGGTGCGGATGCTGGCATCGGGCGTATGTCACTCCGACCTCCACGTCCGCGACGGCGACTGGGACCGACCCGGCCCCATGGTCATGGGCCATGAGGGCGCCGGCCTGGTCGAGGCCGTGGGCCCCGGAGTGGATTCGCCGCGGGTCGGCGAGACGGTCGCTCTCAGTTGGCTGATCCCGTGCGGTACGTGCCGATCGTGCCGCAGTGGACGGACCTGGGAGTGCCCGCTCTCACCGTCGTACCAGCACCAGATGCTTGACGGCACGACGCGCTTCCGACGGCCCGGGGGCGATCCGGTCCTCGCCTATTGTGCGATCTCCACGATGGCAGAGGCGGCCATCGTACCCGCCCTGGCCGCAATTCCCATCGCTCAAGGGCTGGATCCGGCGGCCGCCGCGCTCATCGGGTGCTGCGTTGCCACGGGCGTCGGCGCCGTGACCAAGACCGCCGCCGTGCCGCCGGGCGCGACGGTCGCGGTCATTGGCCTGGGCGGCGTGGGCCTGTCGTGCGTGATGGGCGCGGTTCTCGCCGGGGCGAGCCGTGTCGTCGCCGTGGACAGAGTGCCCGCAAAGCTCGATCTTGCCCGACAGCTCGGCGCAACCGATGCTGTTCTCGCAGACGACGACCCGGCCATCGCGCTTGCGGCCCTCCGCGACGCCACCGATGGTGGCCCCGACTTCGTCTTCGAAGCGATCGGGCTGCAGGCGACCGTCGAGTTGGCGATCGGCGCCCTGCCCGTGGGCGGAACGGCCGTGCTGGTCGGGATGACACCGTATGGCGTGCGCGCCTCCTTCGAGGTTTTGCCGTTCGTCAACGGCAGCCGGCGGATCCTCGGCTCGAACTATGGGTTCGCCGAACCGCCGATCGACTTTCCGAGGTACGCGCAGCTGGCCCTCGACGGCCGCCTTCCCATCGAGCGACTCGTGGATCGGCGGATCTCGCTCGGTGACGTCGAGGACGCGTTCGACCGGATGCGCCGCGGGGAGGGTGTTCGCCAGGTCATCGTGTTCTGACGGCGGCTTCCACCCTGGTCGTGCGCGGCGGACGTCAGCTGGCGCGCGGCGGGATCGACCGTCGGTGCGCGGCCAACTCGGGGAACCGGCGCGCGACGGCGATCACGCCGAGCAGACACAGCAGGCCCCCGGACAGAACAGACAGCTGCGGACCGACCACAGCGGCGACGGCGGCGGCCTCGATGTCACCGATTCGGGGGCCGCTCGTCACGACGACCAGGTGGATCGAGGTCACCCGGCCCCGTAGCGGATCGGGCGTCGCCAGCTGGGTGATCGTCCCCCGGAGTACCGCCGACAGCACGTCCGCCGCGCCGGCCAGCGCGAGCATGGCGAGGCCCACAAGGAACATGACACCTGGAGCATCGGTCGCCAGGAGGCAGGCGATCCCGAAGCCGGTGATGGCAGCGCCCCACGCCGCGACCATCACGATCACGGTCCCCCCGATGCGCACGACCCGGGTGATCCAGCCCGAGGTCAGCGCACCGATGAACGCACCGGCGGCCGGCGCCGCGGCCAGTAGCCCGAACCCGGTGGGGCCGGTATCGAAAACGTCCAGCGCCAGGATCGGGAACAGGGACGCGGGCATGCCGAAAATCATCGCGTTCAGGTCGATGGCGAAGGTCGAGAGAATGACCCGCTGCGACCGGACAAAGGCGAAGCCCTCCCGGATCGCCTGGAGCCCGGGGCGCGCGGCGCCGGCCAGCGGGCGCAACGGCCGAATCGCCAGGAGCGCGACGATCGAGGCGGTGAACGAGACGGCGTCGACGACGTAAGCGGCGGCGAGGCCGATCGTCGCAATGAGCAGGCCGCCGAGCGCCGGACCGGCGATGGATGCCACCTGGAAGTTCAACTGGTTCAGGGCGATGGCCGCCGAGAGTCGTTCGGGCGGCACGAGCCGCGGGATCGCGGAGGCTCGCGTCGGTTGGTCGATCGCGCCGACCGAGGCATGCATGAACGCCAACGTGAGGATGAGGATGAGCGGCGGCGCGGGGCTCATGGCCACGGCCGCCAGTGCAAGGCTCGACACGGCCAGTCCCACCTGGGTCACCAGCAGGAGGCGGCGGCGGTCGAAGGCATCCGCCAACGAGCCTGCACCGATCGAGAACGCGAGGATGGCGATGAGCTGGACGGTTGTGAGGGCCGCGACGGCGAGGGTAGATCCGGTCAGGACATAGACCTGGAACGGAAGGGCAACCCTCGTGATGTTGGTGCCCACCGACGAGACGACCTGGCCGACCCAGATCAGCCGGTAGTCGCGGTCATGCCGAAGCGGGCCGACATCGAGCAGGACTCCGCGGACTCGACCACGTGATCGCGGAGCGTCGGGCGAGGCCATGGTCGCCGGGGGACCTCGGCGCGCCTGGAGGGGCAGGGATTCTGTGCGCGGCCCGGTGGGTGACTACTTGTCGCGTTCGGCGGCCGCGGTCATGGCGGCCTGGGCGGCGGCCAGCCGCGCGACCGGCACCCGGAACGGCGAGCAGGACACGTAATCGAGCCCGATCTTCTCGCACTTCGCGATCGACTCCGGGTCCCCGCCGTGCTCACCGCAGATGCCCAACTCGATATCCGGGCGGGTGGCTCGACCCTTGTCCACAGCGATCTTCATGAGGCCCACGATGGCGTCGTCGAGCGTCTGGAACGGATTGAATGGCAGGATCCTGTCCTCGACGTACTTGAGGAGGAAGCCGCCTTCGGCGTCATCCCGGCTGTAGCCGAATGTCATCTGGGTCAGGTCGTTCGTGCCGAAGCTGAAGAAGTCGGCATGGACGGCGATCTCATCCGCGGTCAGGGCGCCGCGCGGGACCTCGATCATCGTCCCGAAGACGTATTCGACGGTCATGCCCGCCTTCGCCTCGACGGCCTTGGCCTCGGCTTCCAGAATCTCCTTCGTCCGCGCCAGCTCGTTCACGTGGCCGACGAGCGGGATCATGATCTTGGCCTTGGGGTTGCCGCCGGCCTTCTTGACCGCGATCTGGGCGTTGAGGATGGCCCGGGTCTGGGTCTTGACGAAGTCCGGGATCATCAGCCCGAGCCGGCAGCCGCGCAGGCCGAGCATCGGATTCTGCTCGTGCATCGACTGGATCGTCGCAAGCAGCTCGCGATCCTCCTGCGAGGCGGCGTCACCGGCCTTCGTGACCTTGACGAGCTGCTCCTCGAGGTTCGGCAGGAACTCGTGGAGGGGCGGATCGATCAGGCGGACCACCACCGGCAGCCCGTCCATTGCGCGGAAGATGCCCTCGAAGTCGCCCTGCTGGAGGACTTCGAGCTTGGCCATCGCCGCATCGAAGGTCGAGATCGCCTCGGCCTCGTCCTCCGACACCGCTGCGCCCGCCGCCTGCTTCGCCTTCGCCCGAGTGGCGACGTTCGCGACGAGAATGGCGCCGCGGACGATCTCAAGCCGATCGCCCTCGCGGAACATATGCTCGGTCCGGCAGAGACCGATGCCCTGGGCGCCGTAGCTGCGGGCCTGCGCGGCTTCTTCGGGCTTGTCGGCGTTGGTCCACACCTCCATCCGGCGGATCCCGTCGGCCCAGCCGAGGATCTGCTGGAGCTCGGGCTGGTCCTCGAACCGCGCCTCGACCGTCGGCAGTGCGCCGACGAACACCTCGCCGGTCGAACCGTCGACGCTGATCGCGTCGCCTTCGGCGAACGTGATCCCGTTCGCGGTAGCCGAGCGCTTCGCGTAGTCCACGACGAGCTCCGCGCAGCCGGCGACACACGGCTTGCCGATCTGGCGCGCCACGACCGCAGCGTGCGACGTCGCCCCCCCGCGGGCGGTCAGGATGCCCTGCGCGACGGCCATGCCGTGGAAGTCGTCGGGCGACGTCTCGATTCGGACGAGGACGACGCGCTCGCCGCGAGCGACCCACTCGACGGCGGTGTCGGCGTCGAAGACGGCCTTTCCGACCGCGGCACCGGGCGAGGCGTTGAGACCCTTCGCGATCCGCTTCGCGGCCCGGCGTGCGGCCGGGTCGAACTGGTCGCGGAGGAGCTGGTCCACGTGGGCCGGATCGATCCGGGCGACGGCCTCCTCCTTCGAGATCAGGCCCTCGTCGACCATGTCGACGGCGATCCGCACGGCGGCCGCAGCCGTCCGCTTGGCGGATCGGGTCTGGAGCATGTAGAGCTTGCCACGTTCGATCGTGAACTCGAGATCCTGGACGTCCCGGTGGTGCTTCTCGAGCTGGGCGCCGATCCGCTGGAATTCGGCGTAGACCTCCGGCATCTCGTGCTGCATCTCGGCGATCTTCGGTGCCGTGCGGATGCCGGCCACGACGTCCTCGCCCTGGGCGTTCGTCAGGTACTCGCCGTAGAGGACCTTCTCGCCGGTGTTCGGGTCGCGAGTGAACGCCACCCCTGTGCCGGAGTCGTCGCCCATGTTGCCGAACACCATCGTCACGACGTTCACGGCCGTGCCGAGGTCGTGGGCGATCTTCTGGTTGTCGCGGTAGTCCCGCGCCCGCTTGCCGAACCACGACGCGAAGACGGCCTTCACCGCGAGATCGAGCTGGTCGTCGGGGTCGGACGGGAACTCGCGACCCGTGTCCTCGCGGACGATCGCCCTGAAGGCCTCGGCGACCTCGCGCAGCGCGGCCGCGTCGAGATCGGTGTCGTGGGCCGCGCCTCGGACGTGCTTTGCTGCATCGAGCGCTGCGTCGAATCGGTGGCCGTCCACGCCCATGACGATCCGCCCGAACATCTGGATGAACCGCCGGTACGCATCCCAACCGAAACGCTCGTTGCCGGTCAACGCGACGAGCCCGTGGAGCGTTTCCTCGTTCAGGCCCAGGTTGAGGACGGTGTCCATCATCCCGGGCATCGAGAACTTCGCCCCGGAGCGGACACTCACGAGGAGCGGGTTGGCGGGATCGCCGAAGCCCTTGCCGGTCTGCCCTTCGACGACCTTCACGGCCGCGAAGACGTCGTCCCACAGCCCGTCGGGGAGCTTCTCGCCGGCCGCGAAGTAGTCGTTGCAGGCTTCGGTGGTGATCGTGAAACCGGGTGGGACGGGCAGACCCGCGTTGGTCATCTCCGCAAGGCCGGCGCCCTTGCCGCCGAGCAGATCGCGCATCGACGAGTCGCCTTCGGCCGCTCCCCCACCCCAGGCGTAGATGTAGCGCTTGGCGGCCTGCTGGGCGCGCGGTGCGGTCGACGCGGTGTCGGTCATGGTCGAAGGGCTCCTCGGGGACGCGGCGTCGATCAGGGGACGTGGCCGCGGTCGGATGGTCTGGTTCGGTCCGCTGGATTGTACCCGCGAGCGGGCGCCCGTCTCGGTTTCGACTCCCTTGCGGGGCAGCAGTCGGGAGGGGCCGGTACACTCGACCCGTGCTTGAGTCCCCCGCCCCACGCGTGATCGCGGCCGACGACGAGCGCTACAACGCGTCACTCGTCCGACGCGTCGATCAGCACGAGAGCCTCGCCTACTTCTGGATCCGCTTCGACGCCGAGGCGACTCTGTTCGAACCCGGCCAGTACATGACGATCGGCGTGATGGTCGACGGCCGGATCGTGCAGCGGCCCTACTCCGTGGCGTCTTCGCCGCGCGTCGCGGGCGACGAGGGGTACGAGCTGTACATCCGCCTCGTGAACGGCGGGCAGTTCACGCCGCTCCTGTGGGACCTGCCGGTCCGTCACCGGATGCGGATGATCGGCCCGAAGGGCAAGTTCGTCCTCGAACCGGACGACGATCGGATCCACCTCTTCATCTCGTCGGGGACCGGCAACGCGCCGTTCGTGTCGATGATGCGAACGCTCCTGCGCGATGGCGCCCCGCGACGCGCGGTGTTCCTCAACGGCGTCTCCTACGAGGGCGACCTCGGGTACCGCGAGCTCCTCGAGGGCTGGCAGGCATCGGGCGAGTATCCCGTCGGCTATGAGCCGACCGTCTCGCGGCCAGCCGACCCTGCGAACGCGGAGTGGACCGGGCGCGTCGGGCGAGCGGAGGTCGCGCTCGCGGGCGTCCTCGACGATCACGGCCTGACAGCGGACAACGCGATCGCCTACCTGTGCGGCAACCCGGACATGATCCTTGCTGCGGAAGCGACGCTCCTTGAACGAGGCTTCCCCGGGGATCAGGTCAAGAAAGAGCTGTACTGGCCGAAAGGCAAGGAGCCGAAGGGCGCCTAGGGCCGCGTCGCCTCCATCCGGTCGAGGATCGCGCGCTTCACGCCCTCGAGCGGGATCCGCACCTGGGTCATGGAGTCCCGATCGCGAACCGTGACGGCCCCGTCCTCGATCGACTCAACGTCGACTGTCACGCACCATGGCGTCCCGATCTCATCCTGGCGCCGGTAGAGCTTCCCGATCGCCGCCGTGTCGTCGTAGACCGCCATCACGTCTCGGGCGAGGTCGGCGCGTAGCCTGTGGCACAGCTCCACGATCTCCGGCCGCTTCTTCAGCAGCGGCAGCACGGCGACCTTGTACGGCGCCAGATCCGAATGGAGGCCGAGGACGACCCGTTTCTCGCCCCTGACCTCCTCTTCGCGATAGGCATCGATGAGGAACGTGAACGCGGCTCGATCGGCCCCGGCCGCCGTCTCCACGATCCACGGGATGAAGTGCTCCTCGGTCGCCGGATCGAAGTACTCGAGGTTCTCGCCCGACGCCTCGGCGTGGCGCGAGAGGTCGAAGTCACCCCGGTTGTGGACGCCCTCGAGCTCCTTCCAGCCGAACGGGAAGCGGTACTCGATGTCGACGGCCTTCCTGGCGTAATGGGCAAGCTCGTCGGGTCGGTGCGCACGCGTTCGAAGACGGTCGGGCGTGACCCCATACGCCTCATACCAGGCGCGTCGTCGAGGGAGCCACTCCTCGAATGCGGCCGCGGCCACGTCGCCGGGTCGAACGAAGTACTGCATCTCCATCTGCTCGAATTCGCGCATCCGGAAGACGAAGTTGCCGGGGCTGATCTCGTTGCGGAAGGACTTCCCGATCTGGGCGATCCCGAACGGGACCTTCTTGCGGCTCGACTGCTGGACGTTCTTGAAGTTGACGTAGCTGCCCTGGGCCGTCTCGGGCCGGAAGTAGACGATCGAGGCGTCGTCCTGGACCGGGCCCATCGTGGTCTGAAACATCAGGTTGAAACGACGGGGCGCGGAGAGCGGTCCGCCGTCGTTCGGGCAGGTGAGCCCGAAGCGCTCCACGACCGTCGCGTCCAGCACGTCCGTGGCGGTCAGATCCTCCGCACCGGGGAGCTCATCCAGCCGGTAGCGGCGCCGGCACGTCGCGCACTCCACGAGGGGATCGGAGAACGAACCCACGTGTCCCGATGTCACCCACACCTGGGGGTGCATGAGGATCCCCGCGTCAAGGCCCACGATGTCGGTGCGGTCCTGGACCATCGCCCGCCACCAGGCGCGCTTCACGTTGTTCTTCAGCTCGACGCCCAGGGGCCCGTAATCCCAGACGGCGTTGATGCCGCCGTAGATCTCGGAGGATGGGAAGACGAACCCGCGACGCTTGGACAGCGAGACGATCGTGTCGAGGTTTGCGACGGCGGGCATGACGTCGTCGGGTCCGGGGGTTGAAGGGGTCGTCACGGGCGGGCTCCGAAAGGGCGACCGGCCGTGGAAGGGGCGGTCGCGAGGGATGGGCGTGGTCGCCGAATGCTACCAGTCGCGGCGGTGGATGGCCCAGGCTCCCGCTCTGCGGACGCGCCGCCTGGCGACGAAGATGGCGACCACGTTCAGCAGGCTCAGGCCGATCACCATGAGCCAGAGGCTGCTGATCGGCTGGTCCGCCCCCGTCCCGCTGCCCAGGTCGGTGGGCGGCGGCGTCGTACCCGGATGGGTCGCGCCGTACTGGCCGCCCGTCGGCGTCGGCGTCGCCGTTGGGCTGACGGCCGGCGTCGCCGTCGTCGCGGCCACTGAACCGCTCGGGGCCGAGGTACCCGACGGACAGCTCAGCGACAGGGGTCCGGTCGGCGGATTCGAATCGATGGTCAGGTAGCCGTCGGCGCTGTCATCGAACATGAGGATGTGGGCCCGGATCGTATGCTCGCCCGGCACCACGACACCGGATGCCTCGAATCCGCGTGCCGCCGAACCAATTTGCCCCACCCAGGCAAAGTCGGGCGGGATCCCGTCGTCGCCCGACTCGCCGCTGACCAGCTTGCCGACCCCGTCGATGCGCAGGAACGCGACTTCCGGGCGGTCGCTCTTGAAGATGGCACCATCCGTGGACAGCACCAGCGCGCTCAGGATCTGGGTTGCGCAGTCGTACCGAAGGCTGAACGTCCCAACCACCTTGGCGGAACCGTGGTGTTGCATCGTGGTGAAGAGGTCGCCCGGCGACCACTCGGACGGATCGCCATCGATCACGGCGGCGCCGGGAGCGGGAATCGGCGCGAGCGCCGCCACGGGAACCGCGCCGGCGAGCGCGACGGCCGCCGCCGCGACACCCAGGCCGATGCGGGCCGGCCACGACCCGGTCGCCGCATGGAGACGAACCTTTGAGCTCATCGGCTCCTCCCAGCCAGGCGGTCGATCATCGTCGACCGCGCGACACCTGCCACCCGAACTGCCTGACCCGGAGGCTCCGTCAAGAATCGACCTTCGGTCCAAGGTTGTCCAGTGTGGAATCGTGGGGTCAAGCGTAGTCGATCCCTGGGCCCGCCAGTCCACCGCCGCGCACGGCATGAGCCGTCACGCAAGGGCACGTGGCTCACGCGAGGGCCACCCGACCGCACCAGGCCATCCGTCGGCCGTCCCGGCTCAGTCGTTTCGAGGCGTGCCCGCCGATCCAGCCAGTTCGGCTGCCCTGGCCGGCTGCTGGTCGCCGCGGATCTCGTCGAGGAAGGCGAGTGACTTGGGATCGCGCTCCAGGGCCACCCGCAGGAAGTCACGAAGACCGGCCTCCACCTCCCGTTCCACGTCAACGGACAGGCGGAGGGCGGCGATTGCCTCGATGTCGAGGCGCTGGTAGGCCTTGAGCAGCTTGAGGGCCTCGAGGGACAGTTCGGTCCGGTCGTATGGCGGGCCGGGGCAGCGCTGACAGACCACGCCACCTGCGGGCGGCACCCATCGATAGCGCTCATCCGACTCCAGCAGCCGATCGCACTCGACGCACCTGTCGACCTCCGGACGCACCCCATACTCGTCGGCCACCCGCATCTCATACCAGCGGGCGACGCGATTCGCCGCCATCCCGGCGTCGAGCAACTGGTAGGCGCGGTGCAGCAACCGATACGTCGGCTCCGACGGGTGATGTTCTTCGAGCGAACGATCGGCGAGCTCGGCCAGGTACCACGCCGTCGCCGTTCCCTCGAGAGAGTCGCGCAGGCGCAGCCACGCGTGTCCGACGGTGACCTGGGTCACGATCTCGAAGGTCCGGCCCCGCGCGAGTGCCACCGTCAGTTCGGCGAACGGCTCGAGGCTGCCTCCGATCCGCGACGTGGGACGTCGAATGCCCTTGGCGATCGCCCGGATCTTGCCCAATCCCGGCGTGATGAGCGTCAGGACACGATCGGCCTCGCCCAGGTCGAACCGGGTGAGGACGATGGCCTCGGTCGTGTAACGACGCGGCGCGGGCATGATCGACGACGGTACCATCCGCGGCCGGCAGGCGGTTGCAGGGACAACCGGCTACTTCCACCGCGCATGTTCTGTGCCGGCACGGTACACTGGACCCACGATGAGCCAGATGGCCCGCCCGACCCTCGACCTGGATCTCGCGCAGCTCGTGGCCGACACGGAAACCGAGATTCGACGCGTCATCGGCGAGCGGGATCCGTCGACGAACGGCGTCTACGACATGGTCCGCTACCACCTCGGCCTCGACGGGTCAGGCGCGTCCTCGGGCAAGCGGATGCGCCCGCTGCTCGGCCTCCTCTCCTACGCCTCGATCGCGGGCGACCACCGACCGGCCCTGCCGGGTGCCGCGGCGGTCGAACTCGGTCACAACTTCAGCCTCGTCCACGATGACATCGAGGACGGCGACTCGGAACGGCGCCATCGGCCGACGCTGTGGTCGATCCACGGCATCCCCCAGGCAATCAACGCGGGGGACATGCTCTTCAGCCTGAGCCGGATCGCCCTCCATCGCCTGTCCGACCTCGGCTTCAGCGACGCCAAGGTCCTCCGCATCATGCGGCTGTACGACGAGACCTGCGTGGCCCTGTGTGAGGGCCAGTACATCGATATCTGGACGAGCGAGCATGACGACGCAATGTCGGTCGAGTTGTACTTCGACATGATCGGGCGCAAGACGGCGGCGCTCATTGCGGCCTCGATCGAGGCGGGCGCGCTCCTCGCGACCGACGATGACGAGGTCATCCGCCGCTATCGAGCCTTTGGGTGGTCGCTCGGGATCGCATTCCAGCTGAACGACGACCTGCTCGGCATCTGGGGCGCCGAACAGCGAACCGGCAAGGCAGCGACAGACGTGGCCCGGCGCAAGAAGACCCTTCCGGTCATCTATGCCCTCGAGCATGCCGCGGCCGCCGACCGGGACCGCCTCCGGGAGCTGTACGCTGCGGACGGCACCGATCGGAGCGTGGTCTCGGAGATCGTGACGATCCTGGACCGCTCCGGCGCGCGCGAGTTCACTCGGGACGAGGCGCAGCGCCACCGGGACGAGGCACTGGCCCAGCTCGACGCCGCCGGGGTCGCCGACGCCGTCGCCCGTGAGCGACTGCACGAAATCGTCGTCGGGGTGATCAGCGCCTGATTCGACCAACCGGTCGAGCCAACCGGTCGAGCCAGTCGGTCGGTCGCGCGGTTCAGCCGCCGGTGGCCCAGCCGGCTGGGTCGCCGTCGTGCGCCGCCCGCTGACGCACGGCAAGGACCTTGCCGACGCGGCGGCCGTCCGTCGTTTCGACGGTCAACACGAGACCGGCGACCTCGATGCGGTCGCCCGGCGACGGGACGCCGCCCACACGGTGATAGATGAGCCCGCCGACGGTGTCGTACTCCTCTTCGTCCTCGAGCGTCAGGTTCACGTCGAAGAGTTCGGCCAGTTCGTCCACGTCCGTGCGTCCGTCGACCCGAACCTCGTCGGCTGACAGGCGCACGATGAGTGGCTCCTCCACGTCGTACTCGTCCTGGATCTCGCCGACGATCTCCTCCAGGAGGTCCTCGATGGTGATCAGCCCCGCGGTGCCGCCGTACTCGTCGAGGACCACGGCCAGGTGGACCCTGCGTCGCTGGAGCTCGTGCAGGAGATCGTCGATGGTCATGGACTCGGGAACGAGGATCGGCGGCCGCAGCAGGGTACGCAGCGCGGGCCGGGGCCCAGAATCGTCCTTCAAAAATCGCAGCAGGTCCTTCGCGTAGAGGATCCCGACGATCTCGTCGATCGATTCCTCGTACATCGGAATGCGCGAGTGCCCGCCGCCGACAATGGCGTCGATCGCCTCCTCCAGCGTCGCGGTCGCCGGGAGCGCGATCATCGCTACGCGCGGCACCATCACTTCGTGGACGCGCCGCTCGCCGAGCTCGATGACGGCGTTGATCATCTGCTCCTCTTCGGCTTCCAGGATCCCCTGCTCCCCGCCGCGCTCCACGATGAGCTTCAGCTCTTCGGCCGTGATCTGTGCCTCGCGCGGGACGTCGGCGCCGAGGCGCCGTGAAATCCAGCGGGTGATCGCGGCGAGCACGCCGACCAGCGGCGAGAGCACCCGATTGAGGAGGTCGACCGGGCCCGACAGGACGAGGGCAAAGCGATCTGGATGGGCCAGGGCGAGCGACTTCGGGACCAGCTCCCCGAACACGATGGTGAACAGCGACAGGAGAACCGTCACGGCGATGAGGGCAACGCCGTCGGCGTAGCCCGTCGGGACGCCGAGCGTGCGCAGCGACGCAGCCATCGATGATACCAGGGTGATCGCGGCGAATGCCGAGGCGAGGAACCCCACGAACGTGATCGCCAGCTGGATCACGGCGAGGAACCGGCCCGGGTCGTCGACCAGCCGGCGAACGCGCAGCGCCGAGCGGCGGCCCTCCTCGGCAAGCTGCTCGAGGCGACTGCGCCGCACGGTGATGAGGGCAATCTCGGCTGCAACGAAGACCCCGTTCACGAGAACGAGGACGGCGATCACGAGAAGCTCCACGAGGGTCTGGTTCATCCGACGGTGCCGTCGTCCTCCGCGGCAGGCTCAACCGGGCGGGCGCGAGGCTCACGGATCCGGGCAGGGACACCGACGGCCAGCTTTCCCGCCGGGACGTCGCGGGTGACCACGGCTCCGGCGCCGGTCTGCGCGTCGTCGCCGATCTCGAGGGGGGCGACCAGCATCGAGTCAACGCCGAGGAAGACGCGGCTGCCGATCGTCGTCCGGTGCTTGCGGCGACCGTCGTAGTTGGCGGTGATCGTCCCCGCCCCGACGTTCGTTCCCGGCCCGAGATCCGCATCCCCGAGATAGCTCATGTGGTGCTGCTTCACCCCGGCGCCGAGACGCGTGTTCTTCAGCTCGGCGAAGTTGCCGACCTCGGCGCCGGGGCCCACGACAGTCCCCGGTCGCAGATGGGCAAACGGGCCGACGGTGGCTCCGTCTTCAATCGCAGAGCGCTCGACGACACTCGCCCAGACGCGGCAGTCGCGGCCGATCGTCGAGTCGATGACCTGGCTACCGGCGCCCACGACGGTGCCCTCGCCCACTCGCGTGGCGCCCTTCAGAACGACATTCTGTTCCAGGACAACGTCCGGGGCCAGTTCGACAGCCGCATCCAGGTACACCGTCGATGGGTCGGGCATGGTGACGCCGTCGCGCATCCAGCGCTCGTTGATCTCGGTCCGCATGTCCCACTCGGCCTGTGCCAGTTGCGCTCGATCGTTGATGCCCGTCAGGCGCCCGTCGTCGTCAGCGTCAAGCGCTGCGACGAGGCGTCCATCGGCCCGCGCCAGCTTCACCAGCTCGGTGAGGTAGATCTCGCCCGTTGACGGCGAGGGTCCGAGCGAGCCGATCCGGCCGCGCAGCCAGGCCGCGTCGAAGGCATACAGGCCCGCGTTGATCTCGACCAGGTCGCGTTCTTCGTCGGTGGCGTCGCGTTCCTCGACGATGCGCTCCACGGCACCGGCTTCGTTGCGCAGGACCCGTCCGAGACCCGACGGATCGTAGGCGGCGACGGCCACCACGGCGAGGGCTGCATGATCCAGACGGCGCTGCTCCAGCAAGTCGGCAAGGAGGCCGGCGGTCACACGCGGCACGTCGCCCGAAAGCACGATCACCTCGTCGACGTCCGGCGGGACAGCGGCCACGGCCGCCCGTAGCGCATCGCCCGTTCCGCGTGGCTCATCCTGGAGCACGTAGTCGACGCGATCGCCGAAGGCGTCGCGCACGACCGCCGTTGCCGGCGAGACAACGACGAGCGGGCGGGTTCCGGTCGCGCCTTCGGCAGCATCCAGGACGAACGCCAACATCGGCCGGCCGCACAAGGGGTGGAGGACCTTTGGCAGACGGGATCGCATCCGCGTGCCCAGCCCGGCCGCGAGCACGACGGCGACAACCCGGAGCGACCCGGTAGTCGGGGGGTTCACGGCAGGCGGCGCCGGGACAGGGTCGCGATCTGACGCGGGCTCCCGACCAGGGCGAGGTCCTGCGCTTCGGGGGGTTCAGTCATCGATGGGTACGCGGCATCGTAGGGGCGTCCGGAGCGGAGTGTCAATCGTGGCGGCCGACGTTGCATCAACGAACCACGGCGATGGCCTCGACCTCGACGAGGGCGCCCTTCGGCAGGCCGCCCACGCCGACCGTCGATCGATCGCGCCGGCGGTGGATCGGGCACGAACCGGGCGTAGATCGCGTTGACGGCGGCAAAGTCGGCCACGTCCGCGAGAAAGATCGTCGTCTTCAGCACAGCCGACCAGCCGACGCCTGCGGCGTCGAGCACCGCCGTGAGGTTGATCAGCGCGCGGTCCGCCTGGGCCTCAACGCCGCCCTCGACCAGGTCGCCGGTCGACGGGTCTATTCCAACTTGGCCCGAGCAGAAGACAAGCGACTCCGTGCGGATCGCCTGGCTGTACGGGCCGAGCGCCGCGGGGGCGTTCGCAGTGGCGATGGCGTCACGCGTCATTGGGGCGGTCCTCCATGTGTGGACGATCGGGCGGGTTCCGGAAGGTCGGCCGGGCGGTCGGCCGGGCCGACCGCGGCGGACGGGTGGATGGCGAGCTGCGTGGCCTCAATGAACGGGGCGCCTTCGGGCGCCGGAAGGGAGCCGTCCGCGACGGCCTCGCGAACGCGGTCGGCGGCGCTCGTCGCGTCGCCCTCCGCAGCATAGAGGGTCCACAGCGTGGGTCCCGACCCCGACAGACCGACGGGGCGACCGAGAAGTCGCATGAGGCGTCGGCGGATGGGAATCAGTTCGGGCATGACGGCGGCCGCCGCGGGCAGGAGATCGTTGGCCGCGGCGAGCACGCCGGCGCGTTCCAGGAATGCCGCTCGGGAGATGCCGCTCCCGAACTCCGACGCGAAGTGCTCCGATGTGCGGCGAACGACGCCGGGCTCGCCCATCGCGCCGGCGGCCCATGCCGCGAAGACGGCGGCCGTCGACATGGGCACGGCCGGTGTGACGAGCAGCACCCATGGGGCAGACGATCCGGCACGCAGCCCGTGCAACCGCGTCACCCGCTCCCCTCGTCCCTCGACGAGGGCCGGGCCCCCGGCCAGGAAGAACGGAACGTCCGAGCCGATCGCGGCGGCCGTACCCATCAACGTGGCGGGGTCGAGCGTCGCACCCCATGCCTCAAGGGACGCGTCGAGTGCCGCGGCGGCGTCGCTGCTGCCGCCGGCGAGGCCGGCGGCGACCGGGATCCGCTTGTCGAGCCTGATGGCCAGCGGCGGCGTCGGCCCGGATCCGCCCACGGCGGATCGAGCGGCGGCCACTGCGCGCAGGACAAGGTTCGCCGGGTTGGGGCCCGCGTCGCGGCCGGAGACGTGCAGCGTGTCGGTGCCGCGCGCAAGGACGGCGACGGACAGCCGGTCTGCGAGACCCAGCGGCACCATCACCGAGTGCAGGGAATGAAACCCGTCGGATCGCCGTCCGATCACGGCGAGTGTGAGATTGAGTTTGGCCGGGGCCACACGGACAGCGGGTGCCAGCTCGCGGTTCATCGCGTCTTCCGTCCGCGCGCGTCCGGTCCGATCGGGCCCACCGCCTCGCGGAGGGCGAGCCACTCGCCGACCGCCAGCGTCTGGGGACGCCGCTCCGGAGCGATGCCGACGGCGGCCAGCGCGGCGTCGACCCGTTCCGTGGAGATCGGTAGCTGCCGCGCCAGCACGTTGTGGAGCATCTTGCGCCGCTCCCGAAAGCCCGCCTGGACCAGGCGCCAGAGCTCATCTTCGGCATCCATGTCGGTGAGCCGGTCGTCGGGGTACGGCTCGAGCACGAGGACGGCCGACGCGACCTTGGGAGCCGGCTCGAAGGCCGTGGGCGGGACCATCGTCGCGATCCGGACCCGGGCGTGGTACTGGACGAACACCGACAGATACGACATCGCCCCCGGTGGCGCCGCCACGCGCTCCCCGACCTCGCGCTGGACCATGAGGACGATCCGCCGAGGCCGTGGCGGCGCACCCAGCAGGGCATGCAGGATCGGCGACGTGATGTGGTACGGAATGTTGGCCACGACGTCATACGGCGGCGTCACGATATGCACGAGGTCCTGGTCCAGGGCGTCGCCTTCGATGAGGCGGAGTGCGCCGGGCGTTTCCGGTCCCTCGTCCGCGGCCAGGCCCAGCGCCGCCGCGTGTCGATGGCGAAGGTATGCGGCGAGGCCCCGGTCCAGCTCGATCGCGGTGACGGCGGCGCCGGCGTCGAGCAGGGCGTCGGTGAGGATGCCCAGCCCCGGCCCGATCTCGATGATGCGACCTCCCGGCCGTGGATCGGCCTCGCCCAGGATCACGTCGAGGACATCGGGATCCGCCAGGAAGTTCTGTGACAGCTGCGACCGAGCTCGCAGGCCCGCCTCCCGCAGGACGCGGCGAACCGCGGCGGGATCGATCCGCGGTGTCGCGGGCAGTTCGCGGTTCATCCGCGCCGGGCGAGTGGCAACGACGGGCGGGCGTCGAGGTCCATCCCGGAGCGTTCGCCGGCCGCGAGCCGGCGTGCGCCCGCGGCGCCGATCATCGCCCCATTGTCGGTGCACAACCCTGGTCGCGGCACGATGAGCGGCAGCGCGCGAGCTTCGGCCTCACCGGCGAGACGGGTGCGCAGGACCACGTTGGCGGCGACCCCGCCGCCGATCACGATTGATCGGGCACCTGTCGCCTCGGCCGCCCGGATCGTCTTCGTCACCAGGACGTCGACCACGCTGTCCTGGAAACCAAAGGCGAGCTCGGCGAGGACTGCCTCGGGGAGCGGATCGTTCGCATCGGTCAGGCCCGCGTCGCGGCGCGCTCCCTCGACGATGCGGCGAGCGGCGGTCTTGAGTCCGGAGAAGCTGAAGTCCCAGGAATCGCCCAGCCATGCGCGCGGGAAGAGGGCATCGCGCCGGGTGGCGCCGGCGGCCGCATGCATGATCGCCGGACCACCTGGGTAGCCCAGGCCGAGCAGGCGACCGACCTTGTCGAATGCCTCGCCTGCCGCGTCGTCCAGGGTCTGGCCCAGGAGTCGATACGTGAGGTGGTCGGTCATCTCGACGAGGAAGGTGTGACCACCCGATACGACGAGGGCGACCAGCGGGAAGACCGGTTCCGGGCGCTCATCCTCGTCGGCGTCCAGCAGCCAGGCCGCGTAGACGTGGCCCTCGAGATGGTTGACTCCGACCAGCGGCTTGTCGTGGACCCAGGCCAGGGTCTTGGCCACGTTGATGCCGACGAGAAGGGATCCTGCCAGGCCCGGGCCGTAGGTCACGGCAATCCCGTCCAGGTCCGCCCATTCGACGCCGCCGTCGTTCCACGCTTCGTCGAGGACGGGCAGAACCCAGCGCAGGTGTGCTCGGGCCGCCACCTCCGGTACGATCCCGCCGGTCGCGGCGTGCAATGCGACCTGGCTGGCCACCACGTTGGCGCGGATCCGCCGACCGCCCTCGACCAGGGCGATCCCGGTCTCGTCGCACGACGACTCGATCGCGAGGAGGAGCGGTCCGCTCACGAGGACGCCTCGGGGGGTACGGGAAGAGGTGCCGTGTCCAGCTCGGCGCGAAGGTGCTCGAGCCGGACGATCAGCGCCGGATCGCTGAGCGGCGGCGTCGTCATGATCAAGGCATCCTCGCGATCGTCGCTGTAGTAGTGCGGCCGCAGGCCAACAGGCCGGAACCCGTACTTCTCGTACAGGCGCCGCGCGGCAAGGTTGGAGAGGCGGACCTCGAGCGTCATCTCACTCGCCCGGCGCTCCAGGGCGAGATCGAGGAGGCCAAGGATGAGGCGTTCGCCGATGCCCTGGCGGCGCCACGCATGGTGAACGGCGAACGTCGTGACGTGCGCCTCGTCGACCATCAACCACATCCCGGCGAAGGCGATGACCGTGTCCCCCATCCTGGCAACAAGGTAGGAGGCCAGCCGGTTCGACTCGAGCTCGCTTCGATAGGCATGCGCGGGCCACGGTGCGCTGAAGCTGGCCTGCTCGATGGCGTGGACCGCGTCGAGGTCGTCGACGCGCATCGGTTCGATCCGGAACCTCAGCGGGGGTCGCGCGACCACGATACCTCTCCGTCCACGGCGTGGACCCCGCGCGGCAAGGTGACGTACTCGGGCACGAGGCGAGCCGGGTCGTCGACGTCGTTTCGTGCCAGTCGCTCGGCGCCCAATCCGACCAGTGCCGCCGCAAACCGGGAAAAGGCTTCCTCGCCGCGAGCGAGCGCGTCGGCCGGCGCACGGTCGGGCAGGTCAAGCGCTACCAGAATCTCGCCCGGAGCAACGTCCGGTTCGCTCCCGCCCGGCACGAGCCGCGGTGGATCACGACGCCGGATCACGAGTCGATCCGACGGACCGGCCGGAAGCAGGAGGACCAGCGGAGCGACACGCCTGGATCGGTCGCCCGCGTCGGCGGCCGCCGCCTCACCGGCTGCCTCGAGAAGGGCCTCCGCGGTGGACACGCCGACGAGGGGCAGCCCCATCGACGCCGCCAGCGTCTTGGCAGTCGCGAGGCCGACCCGGAGCCCGGTGAACGCGCCGGGGCCCGTCCCCACGATGATCCCGGCGAGGCGCGATCGCCGAATGTTCCGCTCGGCGAGGAAGCGGTCGATCGTCGGCAGCAACGTCTCACCGTGCCGATAGCCGGCGGGCCAGGTGGTCGCCCCGTCGAGGGTGCCCCCCGGCGTCGCGGTGGCCACGAGGCACCGGCTCGTTGACGTGTCGAACGCAAGCAGCGCCCGGCGACGTCCGTCGTGGGATCCGCTCACGAGACCGCGTCCAGGTACCGAACGAGGCCCGGCGTCCCGGCCCGCAGGCGAATCTGACGTGGATGATCGCCTTCCCCGTCGATGACCACGTCGAGGCGTCCGATCGGGAGCGCCGCGGCCATTCGATCGGGCCATTCGACGAGGGTCACTCCTGCCGCCTGGCGATCGTCGATCAGGCCCCCGGCGAACGCGTCGGTCGCGTCGGCCAGCCGGTAGAGGTCGAGGTGGAACAGCGGCAATCGGCCCTCGTACTCCGACATGAGAACGAACGTCGGCGAGTTGATCGTATCGGTCACACCCAGCCCGGCACCGAACCCCTTGGCGAAGACGGTCTTCCCGGCACCGAGGTCGCCCCACAGGCAGATCAGGTCACCCGGCTGGGCCGACGCCGCGAGGTCGGCGGCCAGCGCGATTGTGGCTGCAGGGTCCGCGCTCATGACCGTCCTTTCACTCGACGTCTGCGCCTCGGCGCGATTGTTCATTGAAATCGCTCAAGGTCGGCAAGCGGTACCGTCAGGGTCGTCCCGTCGACAAGCGCGATCCGGCCGGCCTCGAGATGCACACCGGCGGCAAAGCGCCGGACGCCCGCGAGGCCGACCCAGCGGCCTTCGATCCCGATGCGAGGACCGCTCCGGATACGCACGAGATCGGGGGACGGCGTCGGGAGCGCAACCTGGGGATCGTCGATCACCAGCGCCGGCGGATCGATGAACATGCCGACGTCCCGACCGGCAAGGGCCCGCAGGACATCCATCATCGGGGTGGCAATCGGGCGCCGAAGGGAGCCGTCCAGCACGAGCACGCCAAACGGTTCGATCCGATGCCGGGCCGCCCCCTGGCGCTCGTTGGACGCGAGGACATCGCGGCGTTCCTTGCTGGCGAGACTGGCGACGACAATCCCGCGAACACCCATCGCCCGGGCGCGCGTGAGGACCTCTGCGTCGACACGAGCCCCGACAACGAGGACGGTCCCACGGCGGCCCACGTCGATCGCTCCCGCCCGAAGCTCGCCCCGCGCAGGCGCCGCGATCTCCAACCGACCGCGCACCGGCGAACCGAGGGCTTCGGTCCCGATCAGCCCGCGGGCCGGCACCGTGATCCTGATGCCAACACCCGGACGAACGTCACGAACGATCCCCGAGACCGGGGCCTCGATGCGATCCAGCAGGTCGCCGGCCGCGACCCGCCAGCGACCCTGGACCTCGTACAACAGCTCGGCCGATCCCGCTTCGCCAGCCGGCCGGCCGTTCCCCGTCGGCGGCGACCAGCGATCTCCCGGCCCGGCATCGGGGCCGGGAGTCGATGGATCGGCTCGCGACACTTCGCGGGTCTCGCCGTCGCGGAGGATATCGGCGAGGGCGGCGCCCACGCTGAACGCCTCACCGGCCTTGACGAGAGGCCGGTCACCCGGCCGCAAGCGGAGGACGACGTCGATCGGACCGGCGACGATGGTCCGCACTGGCACGAGTTCCAGCCCTGGCGCGACCCCCGGCGGCGGGCGGATGCCGCCTTCGACGGTCCATTGATCGCCGCCCGACCAGAGCGGATCCTGCCACCCCGCCAGCAGCTCGCGCCGCAGGTCGTGCCGATCCGGCAGGCGGAGTGGAATGTCGCGCAGGTCGATCAGGAGCCCGCCGAGTCCTCCCGCGACCTCGATCTGGAACCGTCGGCCGCGGGCGCCCAGGACCACAGGTTCTCGGAACTCGAAATCGGCACTGCCGACGATACCCGGCGGAAGGTCAACGAACTCCAGCCCGCCGGGAACGAGGTCCAGCCGGGACGGCCCGTCGGAGCCGCTGACGACGACCGAGCCTGCCGGAAGACCGCCACGAAGTCCGCCGGGAATCACGACACCACCGAGTGGTGCGAGGACCTCATCGACGAGGTCCGCGATCATGGCCTGCGCCTCGTCGCGGTCGGCGATCGTGCCGATGGCCCCGAGGATTCGGGCGTGGTCGTGGGCGAGCTGGATGGCCGCCGGTCGCCGTAGCACGTCGGCGACGGACAGGGCGATCACCGCGCCGGGCGCGACGGCCCACGCGCCGCCTGCGACCACGACGAGGTCTGGCGACGGTCGCGCGGACAGGTCCGGCGTGAGCGCGATCAGATGGGCCAGAGCGGCACGCACGGCGGCCAGGCGCAGGCGAGCGCCGTCTCCGGCCGCGTCGGCCCATGGATTTGCCCGGAGTTCGCGAAGGCGGTCCCGCAGGCGATGCCGGTCCACGTTCACCGTCGACCAGATGGCCACGCGGTCAATGGTGGCCTCGTCGATCTCGGCCGGGACCAGCGCGGCGCCGGCCGACGTGATCGCACTGAGATCGTACGGCCGGCCCGCAGCCGGCGGACTCGCGGCTGCTCGCAGGCCCCCGGACATGCCGACCTCGAGCAGTTCCACACGTCGATCGAGAACGCCCGCAAGGAGCTCCGTCGACCGGGCGAGGCCCCAGCGAGCGTCATCGTCGCGACGACCCACGGACACGAGGATGTCCCGGAGGTGCTCTCCGGGGGGCGTGCCGCTGCGGGCATCGGGTGCCCGGAGCACTTCGACCCGATCCGACGACGTTTCGCGGATCCTCGACTCCTGGTCGGCCATCGCCCCGGCCAGGACGATCGGGAGGTCGGGCCGACGGGTCGCCACGGCCGCGAGCAGCGCGCTGAGATCGGCGAGGCCGCCGCGCTCGTCGGCGCCAGCGCGCTGGTCGGCGCCGGCCAGCACGGCGCTCACGCCTGGATCGAGGAGGCGGGCGGTCACGCTCCGCGGGTCGTCATGTTCAATCGTCGCGCCGACCTGGTCCCAACCGCTCCTGGCGACGACATTGGCCAGTGCGGCGTGGCCGCGCTCGGTCGCGGTCAGCACGGCGATCGTGCCGGGCGGTCGGCTGACGGCCTCGAGGCGCGCGCCAGAGGTGACCGGGTCGGCCGGAAACCGCAGGCTCGACAGGAGGTCCGGATCGGCAGACCGGAGGGTCGCCACCAGGTGCTCGAGGACGGCATCGACCGGGATCGAGGCGGGTGCGGCAATCGACGCGAGCAACCGTCGGCGGCCGTCGACGCGGGCGACCAGGGCGGCAGCCGTCGTGGCGCTGCCACGGTCCACGATGAACAGCGGGTGCGGGTCCCGAATCACGGGCTTCATGCTACCCGGCCGCGGCGATCGGACGCCTGCGTCGGGCACGTTTGATCAGGCGTCCCAGGACGCCTCCTCGTAGAGTTCCTCGAGTCGATCGATGAGCTGCTCGATCCCGGCATCGTCGGCCAGGATCGCCGAGGCTCCGACCAGGCCGCCCCCAAACAGCGAGCGCAGGACCGGATCGAAGAAGAGCATCGCGTCCGAGCCGAGCGGCCGATAGGGTCGACTGGCGTGCAGGAAGCTCACGGCGGACGCCGTGAGACCGCGAAGTTGGATCTCTCGGGCCACCTCTTCGACGAGCGCGTCGCGCAGTTCGTCGCCAGGCTCCAGGGGCAGCATCACGAGTCGGATCCCGGTGCCGGTGGCGTCGTCGACATGGCCGCGCGCGCGCCCGCCGGCTCCGGCTCGGCTGCGGATTCGGTGAGGGCCACCTGAAATGCGCGATAGGCGGCCGCTCCGCGCAGCGCAAAGATCACGTCCTGAAGGCTGGGTGAGCGCGTCAGCTCGTCGCGGACGGCACGGACCGTGATCCGCGCGGCCTCCTCAAGCGGGAAGCCTCCCACCCCGGTCCCGAGCGCCGGAAAGGCGATTCCGGTTGCTTCCAGTTCCCGAGCGCGGGCCATGGCGCTCCGGACTGCCGCCTCGATGGTCGGGCCGCTCGTCCGTCGATCACGGTCGAGCGAGACGGCGTGGATGACGGCCCGAGCCGCGAGTCGGCCTGCCCCGGTGACGATCGCGGAGCCGAGCTCGACCGGCCCCTGGCGGACGGCGGCGAACTCGATTTCGTCACCACCGGCTCGTTTGATCGCGCCGGCGACACCGGTCGCCATCCACAGGCTGGGGTTGGCGGCGGTCACGATCGTGTCGACCTCCAGGTCGCAGATGTCGCCATTCCAGAGTTCAATGCGCGCCACAAACGGTCCCCGCTTGCGAGGCTGCGCACTTCCACGGCCTCGGAGGCCGCATGGTACACCCGGGGAAGCCGCCGGGCCATGGCCGTCACCACCTCCCACGTATTCGTGGTGCGGCGCTGCGCCACGTCGAGGACGGAGATCCGCTCGGCACCCTGACGGCCGATCAGGACGAACTCGTCATCCTCGTCGACCGGGCGACCCGCGATATCGGTGACGTCGACGGTGATCGCGTCCATCGAGACGTTGCCGACGATCGGAGCGCGACGACCGCGCACCAGGGCCTCGGCCCGGTTCGAGAGGGCCCGCGACCAGCCGTCGCCATAGCCGAGGGGCAGAGTCGCGATCCGGCTGGGACGGGTCGTCACGAACGTGGGGCCGTACCCGATCCCCGACCCTGAGGGCAGGTCGGCCACCCGAACCGGTCGCGCATGCAGCGAGAGGACCGGTCGCAGGCCGGCAGCCTCGGCACGCCCTTCCGGATTCGAGCCGAGTTCCTCGGGAACGATGCCGTAGATCGACAGGCCGGGCCTGACCGCATCGTGGGCGGCCACATTGCCCGACAGCAGCATCCCGCTCGCGGCCACGTGGCGGCGAGGCAGCGCGATGCCGGCCGCGCGGAGGCTGTCGCCGGCGACATCGAACCGTTCCATCTGGAGCCCCGTCAGGATCGGGTCCTCGGCCGCCTGCAGGTGGGTCCACAGTCCACCCAGGCGGACGCCCCGGGTGGCCCGGATGGCCGCGGCAGCGGTCGCCACCGCGTCGCCCATGACGCCGCCGCGGCCGAGTCCCGTGTCGACCTCGAGATGGACCACCACGGCGCGCCTGCCGCGCCCGGCCCGCGCCGCGGCAGCCACGAGGACCTGCTCCAGGCCACGCCCACCACCGGTGGAGATTGCGATCCGGGCCTGGGCCGCGGCTGCGACGTACGCGGCCGGGACGGGGTACAAGACCAGAATCGCCAGGCGGACGCCTCCCCGTCGGAGCTCGATCGCCTCGTCGAACGCGGCGACGCACAGTCCGTCGGCCCCGGCATCCTCGAGCCGGAGCGCCACGGGGACGGCGCCGTGTCCATAGGCGTCGGCCTTGACCACCGGCTCCACGCGAACGCCCGACCCCGCGATGCGGCGCACCGCCGCGAGATTCCCCGCGAGCGCATCGATGTCGATCTCGAGCCAGGCGAACCGCGGCAACGGCGGCAACCCGGCGTCGGCCAGGCGTGCCTCGATCGCTCGTCGCTCCATGGGCTCGGTCAGGAAGGCGGGTTCGCGTCCGACGCCGACCGCCGTGCACCGAACCCCACGGGCGCGTCCGCGGCTCGCCGTGCCACGGCGACGAGACGCCGCCTCGCAAGAGCAACGGCGTCGGGCAGGTCCGAGGCCAGGAGTCCGGCATCGCCAAACCGCTGGAGCACCGCCTCACCGGCGAGGCCATGCAGTTGGACGCCGAGTCGGGCCGCGTCGAACGGCCGGAGCCCCTGGGCCAGGAGGGCACCGATGACGCCGGCGAGAACGTCACCCGTCCCGCCCGTCGCCAGCGCCGGGTTTTCGAATTCGGCGATCGCCGCCGGGTGGTGCGGCGCGGCAACGACCGTCCTGGCCCCCTTGAGGACGACCACCTGTCCCCATCGCGTGGCTGCGTCTACAGCAGCCGCGACGCGAGCGGCGTCGTCGTCGGAGAGGTCCCCGTCGTCGACCGGTTCGCCTCCACCACCGGCTCGGAGTCGTGAGAACTCGCCCGGGTGCGGCGTCAGGACACACGGCCGGCGGACTGACTCCCACCAGCGGTCGCTCGAGGCCAGCAAGCGGAGGGCCTCGGCGTCGAGCACAGCAGGCGCTGGTTCCAGGTCCGCAGGCCCGGCGGCCGGGCCCGCAGGTCCGTCGGCGGCATCGCCGGCCATTCCGACGAGGGCGCGGACCAGCTCGGCCGTGGCCAGGCCCGGTCGAAGTCCGGGCCCGATGACGATGGCGTCGTGCTCGTGATCGAGGATGCGCGACAGTGCCGCCTCGGGATCGACGGCTCCGACATCGTCCTCGGGCAGGCCCATGGTCGTGGCCTCGACGACCTTGGCGGCGAACAGCGGCTGGAGCGACTCGGGCACGGCCAGGGTCACCAGGCCGGCACCGGCACGACCCGCTCCGCGGCACACCAGGAGCGCGGCGCCCGCGTAGTCGAGCGAGCCGGCGACCACCAGCAACGTTCCGAACGTGCCCTTGTGGCCGCGGATCGGGCGTTGCGGCAGGAGCGCGGCGGCCAGCTCGTCGTCCATCCGAGTCGCGCCGACGACCTCGGGGCGGGTGATCGGTCGGCGGCCGAACCCGACTTCGGCGCGCTCAAGCATCGGCATCCGGCTCGACGCTGCCGACCGGCCCAGCCGACGTGGACGGCTCTCCGGTCGAGCCGGCCAGCGTCCGCATCCGCTCCATGCGCGCCAGCAACCGCCGCTCGCGGTCGTCGAGTCGCTCCTCGATATCGAGCGGGAACACGTACCGCCCCCCCGCCGCCCGGATCCCGAATGCGATGGCGACCGCGTAGTCAGCCTCGTGGCTGATGGAGACCGCGATCCGCTCCATGCCGAGCTGCTCGGCACGATCCGCCGCCCGACCATGAAGCCGGACCGCCGGCTGGCCGGTCGGCATCCGCTCGATCTCGATATCACGCCAACCGATCCCGCGGACGCCCAGCCCGAGCACCTTGCTCACGGCCTCCTTGGCAGCCCAGCGCCCGGCCATCGTCTCGGGGCGATCGCGGACATAGCGCTGCTCCAGCGGGGTGAGCACACGACGACTGAAGCGGGTCCCGAACCGCGTCAGCGTCTCGCGGATGCGGTCGACCTTGATGATGTCGATCCCGAGTTCGGTCGTGCCCGCGGGGACAACCGAGGCGGGGTGGCCCGCGGCGTCCGCGGCCGCGCTCCGATCAGTCCCGCGCCGCCCGGCCACGTCCCTACTCGACCGTGACCGACTTGGCCAGGTTGCGCGGCTGGTCCACGTCGGTGCCGCGCGCCACTGCCACGTGGTAGGCGAGCAGCTGGAGCGGAATGACGGCGAGGATCGGCGACAGGAGCTCGTGGGTGTCGGGGACCCAGAACACGTCATCGACGAGTCGCTCGATCTGCCCGTCGCCTTCGGTAGCCACGGCAATGACCCGCGCGTCGCGGGCGCGGCCCTCCATGACGTTGCTGATCAGCTTGTCGTACACCGACGAGCGGGTGGCAACCGCCACGAGCGGGCACTCGGCATCGAGCAACGAGATGGGACCGTGCTTCAGCTCGCCCGCCGCGTATCCCTCGGCGTGGACGTAGCTGACCTCTTTCAGTTTGAGGGCTCCCTCGAGGGCCGCCGGGAGCGTCGCCCCGCGACCCACGAACATGAACCCGCGCGAGTTGACGTACCGCCGGGCCACGTCCGGCGCGATCGGGGCGGCCAGGACCAGGGCTCGCTCCGCGGCGTCCGGCAGCTCACGCAGGGCCGCGACGAGCGCGATCTCGTCGGCCTCGGCAAGGGTTCCGCGTCGAGCGGCGATCGCCGCCGCCAGCACGATCAGGGTCGCCACCTGCGTCACGAACGTCTTCGACGCGGCCACCGCGATCTCGGGGCCGGCCTGCAGGTAGAGGACCGCTGCCGCCTCACGGGTGATCGCCGATCCCACGGTGTTCGTGACGGCGACGATCGGGCAGCCGCGAGAACGAGCGAGCCGGGTCGGGGCGATGGTGTCCGCGGTCTCGCCCGACTGCGTGACGGCGATGACCAGCGTTCGGGCATCGAGCGGGGGTGGGCTGTAACGGAACTCGGAGCCGACCGTCGCCCGGGCCGGCAAGCCGGTCCACGCCTGAAGCGCCGCCGCGGCCGCCATGGCCGCGTAGTAGGCGCTTCCGCAGGCCACGAGTTCGAATCGCTGGATCTCGCCCAGGACGTCGGCAATCGGATCCAGCTCCTCGACGCGGATGCGGCCGTCGCGCGTCAGCCGGCCGGCAAGGGCCTGGCGCAGTGCAAGCGGCTGCTCGTGGATCTCCTTGAGCATGAAGTGGTCGTAGCCGCCCTTCTCGGCCGCCTCGGCCGTCCACGTGATCGTGTGGACGGTTCGCTCGATCGCGGCTCCGGCGAGATCGGTCAGGGTCACGCCGCCGGGTCGGATGTCGGCGACGTCGCCCTCCTCGAGGAAGATCACCTGGTCGGTATGGGCCAGGATCGCCGCGACGTCGGACGCGAGAAAATTCTCACCGGCGCCGAGTCCCACGACCAGCGGGACATCGTGCCGCCCACCCACCAGCCGATCGGGCTCGTCCCGATGCATCACGACGAGGGCGTAGGCCCCGTGCACCTGGCCGAGCGCGGCACGGGTGGCCGCCGCGATGTCGCCCTGGTAGGCCTCCTCGATCAGGTGGGCGATGGCCTCGGTGTCGGTGTCGGACGACAGGTGATGGCCCCGCTCGGCCAGCCCGTCGCGCAGCTCCTGGAAGTTCTCGATGATCCCGTTGTGAATGACCGTGATCCGGCCCGTACAGTCGACATGTGGATGCGCGTTGAGGTCGTTCGGTCGGCCGTGCGTCGCCCAGCGCGTGTGGGCGAGGCCGATCGCCGCATGCGGCGTGCGGTTGGCAATCGCCGTCTGGAGGTTGCTCAGCTTGCCGGCACGCTTCTCGATGAACAACTCGCCGGCCTCGTCGACGAGGGCGATACCCGCCGAGTCATAGCCTCGATACTCGAGCCGCTTGAGGCCCTCGATGAGGATCGGCCCCGCGGATCGAGGCCCCGTATAGCCGACGATGCCGCACATCTGGGGAGGTCCTCCGTGGTGCCCGGCCGCGGCCGGACGGGGTGGCTGGTCGGGTGGGCACCGACGGTCAGTTTAGCCGCTCCCCTGCGAGACTCGCGAGCGCGTCGGCCAGCTCAGATACCAGGTCGGCATCCGGCCCCTCGACCATCACCCGAAGAGCGGGTTCCGTGCCGGACGGCCGGACGAGGATCCGGCCGGTCTGCCCGAGGCGCTCGCGCGCCTCGCCAATCGCTCGCTGCAGGACGGGATCGCCCTCCCACTGGTCCTTGTGACGGGCCGGCGTCGCCCGCTGTTGCTGGGGCAGCATCGGGATGGCGGCCGCCAGGTCGGCCAGCGACTCGCCCGTTGCCGCCATGACCCGCAGCAGTTCGAGGGCGGTCACGATGCCGTCCCCGGAGGTGGCCCGGTCGAGCACGATGACGTGGCCGCTCTTCTCGCCCCCGAGCACGGCACCGGCGACCTCCATTCCATCGAGGATGTAGCGATCCCCGACGGGGGTCCGCACGACCGTGCCGCCCGCGGCGCGAACGGCCGCTTCGAGGCCACCATTGGACAGGACCGACACCACGAGGGTCCCGTTCGGCAGCGCGCCGCGGGCCAGTCGGTCGAGCGCGAGGATCCCCAGAATCTGGTCGCCGTCCACGATCGTTCCGGACGCATCGGCCGCAATGAGCCGGTCGGCATCGCCGTCGAGGGCGAATCCGACATCGGCTCCGGTTTCGGCAACGCGGGCGGCCATCGCCGCGGGCGCCGTGGCCCCGGCGTTGACGTTGATGTTCGCTCCGTCCGGCGCATTGTGGATGGTGTCCACGAGCACGCCCGTGCCTGAGAGGATCTCCGGCGCCACGACGCCGCCCGAGCCGTTGGCGCAGTCGAGCACGACCCGCAGGCCGTGGGCACCGACCTGGGCGGCGATTGCCAGCCGATCGTCGACGTAGCACGCGAGCAGATCATGCGCGTCGATCGACACGCCCAGTCCGGCGTTGCCCATCCCTCCGAGTTCGTCGGCCCGCCACACGAGGTGCTCCAGCTCGTCTTCGACGGCGTCGTCCAGCTTTCGGCCACCACGCCCAAGAACCTTGAGGCCGTTGTCGTCCGCAGGGTTGTGCGACGCCGAGACCATGATCCCGGCCGGAAAGTTGCCCGCACCGGCCACATGTGCGAGCGCCGGGGTCGGAACGACTCCCAGCCGATGGACGTCGACGCCGAGGCTGGTTGCTCCGGCCGTGATCGCGGCCACGAACATGTCGCACGACCGGCGCGTGTCCTGGCCCACGACGAGCGTCCCTCCCGGACCGGCCAATCGATGTGCGGTGGCCCGCCCGAGGGCGTAGGCGAGCGGCGGCTTCAGGTCGACGTTGGCGACGCCGCGAATTCCGTCCGTGCCGAAGAGCCGAGGCATGGGGCGGCGACTACGGGACCGGCGACGGGGATGGCGACCCCGTCTCCGGACTGGCGATCGACACGGATATCGTGGCCGGGGCGATGGCCACGAGGCTGAGCCCGGCCGCAAGGTTCGCCGTGACCGCCACCTCGTGGATGCCGGGGGGCAGGCCAGACACGTCGACTCTGACCGAGAACGTACTCGCGGTCAGCCGATCGAGGTCGGCGACTGAACCGCCGATCGTGACCAGCACGCGGTCGGTGGAGAAGTCGTACAACAAGGCGGAGTTCGCGCCGGCGAGCACGAACCCGGCACTGAACGTGCGCGTGGCAGTGACCGCTCGAAGGGTCACCGTCACTCGAACCTCGTCAACGCCGAGCGCGAGGATGCCGGCCGGCAACGAGAGGGCGACCGTTCGGTCGATGTCGGAGGAGATACCGCTGATCGAGATCGGCTGGGTGTCGAGGCGGGTCAATGCGGCCAGCTGGTCGGCATCGCCTTCGACACCGACGATGGCCGGCTCGACGGTCACCGCCGCCACCTCGAATCCCGCCGCGGGCGTGCCCGTGTAGATGGGATTCACGGCAAGCGATCGCGTCTGCCGGTCGGTGAAGACCGCGATCGTGACGCGGACCGAGGACGGCTCGACATCGACCTGGCTCAGCGGCTCACCAAGCTCGTCGAGAACGATGAGATCAACGTCACGGTCGATGTCGATGCCCGACGGGTCGATCCGCACCCGTGCCACCGCCCTCGCAGCTCGCTTGACGATCGACGAGGGGCCGACGACGGTCGCGCTGGCGAGCGACAGCTGCGCCTCGCGCACGTCGAGGCCGGGCGGGATCTCGCCCGGCTCGACCTCGATCGGGACCTCGCGTCGGATCACCTCGTCGAGCTGGATGTTGATTCGGCTGGGCTCGTAGTCGAGAATCTGGATGCGCGGGTCGATCGCCTCGACGCGGACCGCCACGGACACGCGGACCTCGCTTGGATTGATCGTGGACAGATCGACCGTCGCCCGGAAGCTCGAGCTGTCGAGGCGGATGCCGTCGTTCGGGGCAAAGTAGCGGATGCGGACGACGTCGGGAAGGTTGGTCAACAGCACCATCGAGGTCGGTTGCTCGACCGCTTCGATCGGGACGCTGCCGGCGAAGGTGCGGGTGTTCTCGGACAGGACAAGGCCCGAGTACAGCAGCGTCGCGAGGATCACGGCGCCGAGCTTGAGCGGCCAGTTACGGACGAGAAACCGGGCAGCGCGATTCACGTGGGCGATTGCTCAGCCGACGACCTGTTGTCATCCGGTGGCGTTGCGGCCCGACGCCCGAGCGGCCCGCGGCCGTTCGTGTCGTGGAGCAGTGTCACGATTGCCCGGGTCAGCTGGGCCTCGCCCAGGTTGCGCACGATTCTCGCCCGCTCCACCAGGCTGATCTGGCCGTTCTCCTCGGACACGACGACGACCACGGCGTCCGTCTGCTCGGTGATTCCGAGGGCAGCCCGGTGGCGGGTGCCGTAGCGCTCCGTGTGCACGGTCATCTCGGCCAGCGGGAGCAGCGCGCCTGCCGCGAGAACCTGATCGCCACGAATGATGACCGCGCCGTCGTGCAACGCGGTTCTCGGGAAGAAGATCGTGCGCAACAGGTCGACCGAGAGCTCGGCGTGGATCATGACCCCGGTCTCGGCGATCTCCTCGAGCCCGGTCTCGCGCTCGAGCACGATGAGCGCCCCGTGGCCCTCCCGGGACAGGATGGACGCGGCGCCCGACACGGTCGAGGCGACGCGGTCCACGGCGCGGTTATCGGACCCCGCGAACAGCCAGGCCAGCGACCCGAACCGCCCGATCCGCTCCAGGGCACGACGCAGTTCCGGTTGGAAGACGACCACGATCGCGAACAGGCCGACCACGGCGCCGGTTTCCATGATCCGTGTGAGCAGCCGGAGATCGAGTTCCTGGGCGATGGCGTAGACCAGAAACAGGACCGTCACGCCGATCACAAGCCGAACCGCTCGGGTCCCGCGGATCAAGCTGAACAGCCAGTAGATCAGGAGGGCGGTGATCCCGATGTCGAGCAGTGTCGTCGGTCGGACCTGGTCCAGGATCGACTCGATGAGCTGCGGCATCGCTCGGAAGTGTAGCATCGCGCCCCCCTCGAACCGGGGAGAGATCGAACCGGGGAGAGGGGCCGCTCGACGCTCAGGGACAGAAGGCCGTCAGCGATGGATCGTCGGCGAAGTGCGTCTGCACCACGGCGCATAACCGGTCGTGCGTCGCGTGGTCCTCATCGAGCTCGGCGAGCCGGGCGACGAGGCGAACCTTGTCCGCGGCCAGCGTGATCCAGCCAGCGTCAAGGTACAGCTCCACGAGGTCAAGGTGCAGCTGTCCGCTCGTCGGCGACGTGGTCAGTGCCCAGGCGCACGCGTCGAGGGCGACGCGCCACTTTCCATCGACGCGCAGGCCCGCGACGGCCTCCCGGTAGGCGGCGAGGGCGGTGACCGGATCTCCCGCATCGGAGGCCGCATCGGCCATCGCGATCCGCTCGAGTGGGTCGGTGGGACCGGCACCGAGATCCTCGTCGGCCGGCTCGCTCAGCTCAATCGGCATGGCGCGGTTTGCCGGAGGTGCAACGACTGCATCCGCCGTGGGCGCGGTGGCGTCACCGGTCGTCGCCGTCGTCGTCAGGGCCTCCGATTCTGTTGTTGCCGCCGGCTCGAGGATGCGCAGCGCTCGCGCCATGGCGGCCGCGGCTGCAGCGCTCATGTCCGTGCCCCGAATCCGGCCGACGAGGCGTTCCACGGTTCGCCGGCGATCGCGCGATTCGGCGAGATCGAGGGAGCGGCGCGCCGCGTCGCAGGCCTCGGTCAGACGGCCGGCGGCGTCGTGTACCTCGGCAAGGGCCACGAATGCCTCCGCCGCAGCAACCCGGCGACCGAGGGCGACAAGGGTGTCGGCTCGGCCCGCCAGGGCGTCGACGTCCGCGGCCGCGCGTTCGAGCGCTCGATCGAAGGCAGCAAGGGCCTCGACATCGCGCCCCAGCCGACGCAGCGTTGCGCCGATGCCGTTGAGGGGCAGGGCCCGCTCAGGAGCGAGCGTCGCGGCCTCCGTGTAGGCGCCCAATGCCTTTTCGAGCTGCCCGCTGAGCGCGGCAACGTGCCCGCGGCGGAGAGCGTCCTTGTAGCGGTCGAACAGGGCGTCGGCCACGTCGGCGTCAGGCCTCCGCGTCGCCGAGGATCTCGGCGAGGAGGCCCTTCTGGACGTGGAGTCGGTTCTCCGACTGGTCCAGGACGATGCTGCTGGGGCCGTCGAGCACATCCGCGGTGATCTCCTCGCCGCGATGGGCGGGCAGGCAGTGCATCACGACGACATCCCGGCCGGCGATCGCGAGGAGATCGGCATTCACCTGATAGCGCGCGAAGGCGTCACGACGCTCCTCGGCCTCGGCTTCCTGACCCATCGATGTCCACGCGTCGGTGTAGATCACGGCGGCCCCGCGGACGACCTCGGTCGGGTCGGAAGCGAGGATCAGTTGTCCCCCGCCGGCCGCAGAGAGGTCCCGCGCGCGATCGACGATTCGCGCGTTCGGAGCGTACCCGGGCGGGCTCGCGAGGCGCACCTCCATGCCCAGGGCGACGCCGAGGAGGGCGAGCGAATGGAACACGTTGTTGCCGTCGCCGACGAACGCGAGGACGACGCCTCGGAGCGCACCGAACCGTTCGCGAAGCGTGAACACGTCGGCCAGCGCCTGACAGGGATGCTCGCGCAGCGTCAAGCCGTTGATCACCGGAACCGCAGCCTGCGCTGCAAGCTCGATGACCACCTCATGCGGTCCGGTGCGGGCCACGATCGCGTCGACGAACCGATCGAGGTTCCGGGCCACGTCACGGACGCTCTCACGGGCGCCGAGCACGACGTCGTTGGTCAGGTAGATCGCATGACCTCCCAGCTGGGCCATGCCCGCTTCGAAGGTTACGCGCGTGCGCAGGCTGGGCTTCTGGAACAGCATGGCGAGGGTCCTGCCGGCCAGCGGCGGGCCGGCGTGCCGGCGTGTTCGGCGAAACTCGTCCTTCAGCGCGGTCGTCCGGTCGAAGACGTGTTCGACCTCGGCGACGGACAGGTCGGCGATGCTCAGCAGGTCGCGGCCGCGGAGCGGAGCGGCAGTCGCCATGGCGATCGAACCCGCCCCGCGCGGATCAGCGCTTGGTGTACTGCGGCGCCTTCCGGGCGCGCTTGAGGCCGTACTTCTTGCGCTCCTTCATTCGCGGATCGCGGGTCAGGAATCCGGCCTGGCGCAGCGGGATCCGGTTCGCGTCCGGATCCACTTCGAGGAGGGCCCGAGCGATCCCGTGACGAATAGCCCCCGCCTGGCCGGTCACCCCGCCGCCCTCGACCTTGATCATCGCGTTGAACCGGCCCTCGGTCCCGGTGACACGGAACGGCATGCGCAGGTCGACCTCGTTGATCGCATTCCCGAAATGCTCGTCGAGGGACCGGCCGTTCACGACGATTTCGCCGTCTCCCGGCAACAGGCGGACACGGGCGACGGCCGTCTTGCGACGTCCGGTACCCGAAAAGAAGGACAACGTGGTCATGGGCGACTTCTCCTCGTCAGGCGAGCGGCTCAGGCCGCTGGGCCTGATGGGGGTGATCCGTTCCGGCGTAGATCTTGAGCTTGCGAAGTTGCTGGGTCCCGAGGCGGGTGTGCGGCAGCATGCCCTTGACGGCCCGCCGGATGACTTCCTCCGGGCGACGAGCGAGGAGGTGGCCGAGGGTCTCCTGCTTGAGGCCCTGCGGATGCCCGCTGTGGCGAATGTAGAGCTTGGACTCGAGCTTGTCGCTGGTCACTGCGATCTTGCCCGCATTCAGCACAATCACGTGGTCGCCCGAGTCGAGATTCGGACTGTACGTCGGCTTGTGCTTGCCCTCGAGGATACGCGCGATGCGCGAGGCAAGCCGCCCGAGCGTCTGGTCGGCCGCATCCACGACGTACCAGCGTCGTTCGATCTCGCTTTCACGGACCGCGTGGGTCTTCGCGTTCATCGTTCCTCGTAATCTCCGTTCGCTTCGCTCGTTCGCCGCCCGAAGGCGACCCGTCGCAGGCACAGGCCCAGCGCCGGGGCGGCTGCCCCGTCGAGGGCCGGTCGTCGATCGGCCAGGGCCGCGGCGACCGCCGTCTCATCCATCTTGCCTCGACCCACCTCCAGGAGGGCGGCCACCATTCGGCGCACCATCCCCCGCAGGAATGCGTTGGCCCGGACGTCAATCGTCACGAGCCGGCCCGTTCGCCGGACCCGGACCGAGTGAACGATCCGAACCGGTTGACGGTCCGCTCCCCCAAAGGCGCTGAAGTCGTGCCGGCCTTCGAAGACCGACCCGGCCCGCGCCATCGCGGCGGTGTCAAGTGGGGCCCACACCTGGAGCGCCGTTCGCTCCCGGCCTGGACTGCGCGGCCCGTTCCAGACGGTGTAGCGGTACTCCCGATACCGCGCCGCATGCCGGGGGTTGAACCTCAGTGGAGCCGTCCGAAGGTCGTGGATTGCGACGTCCCTCGGCAGGATCCCGTTGAGTGCCACCATCAGTTCCGGCGCCGCGAGCCGCCCGGCATAGGTGAAACCGATCACCTGTCCCGTGGCGTGCACCCCGGCGTCCGTCCGTCCGGCGCCGTCGACCGCCCGGCGGACCCCATCGCTGAGGCGGGCCAACGCGTCCTCCAGCACCCCCTGGACCGTTCGCGTCTCAGGCTGCGCCTGGAACCCGAAGAAGTCCGTGCCGTCGTATTCCACCCGTGCGCGGAAGCGACCGGGCGCGCCCTCTCGGGCGCTGTCGTCGACGCCCTGCCGGGCGTCCATCTCAACCTCAGACGAGCTCGAGCTGGACGATCTCGGCGGCATCGCCCAGCCGCCGCCCGATGCGAACGATCCGGGTGTAGCCCGAGGTCCGATCGGCGTACTTCGGGGCGATCTCATTGAACAGTTTGTCGATGACGAGCGGCTCGTCCGGAAAGACGGCAACTACCGCCCGGCGTGCCGACAGGTCGCCGCGCTTTGCGAGGGTGATCATCTTCTCGACCTGTCCGCGGACCTCCTTGGCCTTGGCCTCGGTGGTCTTGATCCGCTCGTGGCGAAGGACCGCCACGGTCAGGCTGCGGTACAGCGCCATGCGCGGTCCGTGCTTCCGGCTGAGCTTGCGGCCGTCGATCCGGTGGGCCATGATCAGGCCTCCGCCTCGTCGTCGAATGACCCATCGCCGTCCGCACCGTCCTCGTCGACACCGTCCGACGGAGCCAGCGACTCGGGCAGGATGAAGCCCCGCATCATGAGGCGTTCCTTCATCTCGTCCAGGGACTTCTTGCCGAAGTTGCGCATTCGCAGGAGATCGTCATCCTTGAGCTGGAGGAGTTGACCGACCTTCACGATGTTGTTCCGCTTCAGCGAGTTGTACGCCCGCATCGGCAGGTCGAGCTCTTCGATCGGCATGTCGAGCATGTTCGGCGGCAGCTGCGGTACGCCCGCGGCCGCGCGGTCGATGGGGGCTGCCGCGGCGCCGATCGTGACGAACGGGCGGAACTGGTTGACGAGGACCTCGGCCGACCGGCTGAGCGCCTCCTCTGGCGAGACGGTGCCGTCAGTCTCCATCTCGATCGTCAGCTTGTCGTAGTTGGTCACCTGGCCGACGCGCATGCTCTCGACCCAGTAGTTCACCTTGCGCACCGGTGTGAAGATCGCGTCGACCGCGATGACGCCGATCGGCAGCGCCTCGGCGCGTTCCGCGGCGAGGTAGCCCACGCCACGCTCGACCGTGAGGTCCATCTCGATCGTCACGTCGTCGGTGTCGAGGGTCATGAGGACGAGATCCGAATTGGTGATTTCGACATCGGCAGACTCGGCGATGTCCGCGGCCGTGACGGCGCCGGCGCCACTCTTGATCAGGCGTAGCTGGACCGGATGAGCGACGAAACTCCTGAGGCGGAGTTTCTTGACGTTGAGGACGATCTGGGTGACGTCCTCCTTGACCCCGGGAATTGTCGAGAACTCCTGGTAGACGTCGCGGATCTGGATGGACGTCACGGCGGCGCCCTCCAGCGAAGAGAGGAGGACCCGGCGGAGGGCGTTGCCGAGGGTCACGCCATAGCCGGCCTGAAGCGGGCCGGCTTCGTACTTCGCGTACGCGCCGACTTCCTCAATGGGCTCGATCTGCGGGCTGTCGAGTTCGATCATGGAAGCGGGTTACCTCGAGTAGTACTCGACCACGAGCTGCTCGTTCAGGTCGAGGGGCATCTGGTCGCGGCGCGGCGGCTCATTGACGGTGCCGGCCAGTTTGGCGGCGTCGACACTCAGCCACTCGGGAGCCTGATGGGAGCGAAGCGTTTCCTTCGCCGTCTTGAACGGATCGCGGACACGGCGGGACTCACGGACCTCGATCCGATCTCCCGGCTTGAGCTGGAACGACGGAATGTTGGTGGGCCGGCCGTTGACCTGGAAGTGGCCGTGGCCGACAAGTTGCCGGGCCTGGGCCCGAGAGGTCGCGAATCCCATTCGGAAGACGACATTGTCGAAACGGAATTCCAGGAGGCGAAGAAGGTTCTCGCCGGTCACGCCGGGCTTCGACTCGGCGACCACGAAGTAGTTCCGGAACTGGCGCTCCAGGACGGAATACACCCGACGAACCTTCTGCTTCTCACGAAGCTGGACGCCGTACTCGCTCACCTTGCGGCGCCGCACGCCATGCTGACCGGGCGGACTGGGGCGCCGCTCAAAGGCGCACTTCTTGGAATAGCAGCGGCTGCCCTTGAGGAAGAGCTTGGCTCCCTCGCGGCGGCACAGCCGGCAGACAGACTCGGTGTATCGGGCCATCAGTTCCTGACTCGGCTAGACCCGGCGCCGCTTGGGAGCGCGGCAACCGTTGTGTGGGATGGGGGTGACGTCGGTGATCGCCGAGACCTCGAGGCCGGCCGCCTGAAGCGAGCGGACGGCCTGCTCGCGCCCGGCGCCGGGACCCTTGACATAGACCTCGACCTGGCGCATCCCGTGTTCCATCGCGCGGCGCGCAGCGCCCTCGGCCGAGAGGGCCGCGGCGTACGGGGTGCTCTTGCGGGATCCCTTGAAACCGGCGACGCCCGCCGAGCCCCAGCTGATAACGGCGCCGCTGAGATCCGTGATCGTGACGATCGTATTGTTGAACGACGCCTGAATGTGAACGTGGCCCTGCGGCACGTTCTTCTTCTCCCGGCGGCGCTGCTTGACAGCCTTCTTGCGTTCGGCCATGCCTGTCGCTGTCCCTCGTTACTTCTTGCGCCGCACGCCGACCGTCTTCTTCGGTCCGCGTCGAAGGCGAGCGTTGGTCTTGGTCCGCTGGCCGCGCACCGGCAGGTTGCGCCGATGGCGCGACCCGCGATACGAGCCGATCTCGATCAGGCGCTTGACATTGAGCGCCACCTCACGCCGGAGGTCACCCTCCACCTTGTAGCGACGGTCGACGACCTCGCGGAGCCGGTTGACCTGCTCCTCGGTGAGGTCGCGGACGCGGGTGTCCGCGTTGATGTTCGTCTGGGCCAGGATCTTCTGACTGGTGGGCAGCCCGAGTCCGAAGATGTACGTGAGGGCAATCTCAACGCGCTTCTCGCGCGGGATGTCGACGCCGGCGATACGTGCCATCGATTACCCCTGCCGCTGCTTGTGCTTGGGGTTGGCGCAGATGACCATGACCGTTCCCCGGCGACGGATCACCTTGCAGTTGTCGCAGCGCGTCTTGACGGAGGCTCTGACTTTCAACGGGTCCTCGATCGTGTTCGTTGTGCCGATGTCGGCGGTGGCGGCGAAGTGCGGCCCGGCTACTTGAGCCGGTACGTGATCCGGCCGCGGGTCAGGTCATATGGGGAAAGCTCCACCCTGACCCGATCACCCGGCAGGATCCGGATGAAGTTCATCCGAAGCTTTCCGCTGATGTGGGCCAGAACCCGGTGGCCGGTCTCCAGCTCGACGGCGAACATCGTGTTCGGGAGCGGCTCCACGACCGTTCCTTCAACCTCGATCGCATCTCGCTTGGCCACGGGCGTTCGTGCTTCCCTTTCTCACGGTGAGTGCCGGCCCAGAGGACCGACACACGAACGTATAGCCTATCAGAAGATGACTGTCTCCGGCAACCGCAGGTTCAGACCGCCGTCAGGATCTCCGGACCGTTCTCGGTCACGGCGATCGTGTGTTCGAAGTGGGCGGCCATCGAGCCGTCCGCCGTCACGACGGTCCAGCCATCGGCCTTGACTTCGACTTCCTCGTTGCCGAGCGTCAGCATCGGCTCGATGGCCAGACAGATCCCCGGCTGCAGCAGGATGCCGCGCGCGCCGGTCCGATAGTTCGTGACCTGCGGCTCCTCGTGCATCTGGGTGCCGATTCCGTGGCCGACGAATTGTCGGACGATCCCGTACCCGCCGGGGGCCGCCACGTCCTCGATCGCGCCTGAGATATCGCCGACCCGGTTGCCGGGAATTGCCGCCGCGATCCCGGCCATCAGCGCGGCTCGCGTGGCCTCGACGAGGTCCGCCGTCGCGCTGGGAACCGACCCGACGATGAACGTCCGGGCGCCGTCTCCGTGCCAGCCGTCGACAATGGCCCCGACGTCGATCGACACGATCTGCCCGTCCCGAATCGCCCGATCGCCGGGGATCCCGTGGACCACCTCGTCGTCGATCGAGGCACAGATCGTTCCGCGAAACGCATGCCGATCCTTGCCGTAGCGCCCGTTGCCCAGGTAGCCCAGGAACGACGGGGTCGCGCCGGCCGCCCGGATATGTCGCTCGGCGAGCCGATCAAGTTCGCGGGTCGTGACGCCGGGCTTGAGTTCGGCCTCGACGAGCGCGAGAACTTCCGCGACGAGCCTTCCGGCCCGGCGCATCGACTCGATCTCGAGACGTGACTTGCGGGACACCATCGTGGATCGCCTTAGCCGACCAGCCGGGCACCGGCCAGCGCCGCAACCAGGGCCTTGGTCACGTCGGGGATCGGCTGGAGGCCATCGATGGCCACCAGGACGTCCGCGCCACGGTAGTAGTCGACCACGTCGGCCAGCGCCGCGAGTTGCTGTACGAGTCGTGCCTGGACTGTCTCGATCTTGTCATCGGCGCGCTGTACCAGGTCGGAGCCGTCGAGGTCGCACGTGCCGGCGACCTGGGGCGGGTTGGCGGCAAGGTTGTAGACGTGGCCCGACATCGAGCATATCCAGCGTCCGGCCAGGCGCCGAACCAGCTCCCGCTCGGGCACTTCGACGAGCAGAGCCCGGTCGACCTGCGAGCCGGCCGCGGCGAGCGCCGCATCGAGGGCCTCCGCCTGGACGCGCGTTCGAGGAAAGCCGTCGAGGATCGCGCCGTCGCGCGTGTCGGGTTCGGCAAGGCGGTCGAGCAACATCTTCACGGTGATCTCGTCGGACACGAGTTGGCCGCGCTCCATGTAGCGCCGTGCCTCGAAGCCAAGGGCGCTGCCGTCGCGAACCGCCCTCCGGAACAGGTCCCCCGTCGCGATGTGGGGGATCCCGAGGCGGTCGCGGAGGAGGACGGCCTGTGTGCCCTTCCCGGCGCCGGGGGCGCCGAGGAGGACCACCGTCGTCACCGGATAAATCCCTCGTAGTTCCGCATCATCAGCTGGGCCTCGATCTGCTTCATCGTCTCCACGACGACGCTGACGATGATGAGCAGACCCGTGCCGCCCAGGGCGATGCCCTGCAAGGACGGGTCGAGCAGACCGATAATGACCGGGGCGACGGCCACCGTGCCGAGGAACAGGGCGCCGGCGACCGTGATCCGGAAGTCGACACGCGCCAGGTAGTCCTGCGTGGGCCGCCCGGGTCGGATGCCGGGAATGAAGCCGCCGTTCTTGCGGAGTTGTTCAGCGGTCTCGTCCGGCTTGAAGGTGAACGCGGTGTAGAAGTAGGTGAATCCGACGGTCAGGAGGAAGTACAGGATCGCGTACTGGATCGTGGTCGAGGCGAGCGCTCCGCCGATCGCGTCGGCGACGTTCGCGACCACATCGATCGGCGACGCGCGGAAGTAGAGCGCCAGCTGGGCCGGGAACTGCAGGATGCTGACGGCGAAGATGATCGGGATCACCCCCGCCAGGTTGACGCGAAGCGGCAGGAACGTCTGGCCGCCGCGGTACATCTTCTGCCCGCGCACGCGACTGGCGTACTGGATCGGGATGCGCCGCTGTCCCTCCTGGATGTAGATGATCACGAACACCGCGACGACGGCGAGTACGCCGAACAACAGGATGTCACGGAGGTTGGGGTTGGCAAGGAACGCCCCGATCGCGGACGGCGCCTGGCTGACGATGCCCGCGAAGATGATGAAGCTGATCCCGTTACCGATCCCCTTCTCGGTGATCAGTTCGCCCAACCACATGAGGACGATCGCGCCGGCGATCAAGGTGATCATCTGGGTCCACGAGGTCAGGCTGTCGAGGCTGAAGCCCCCGACGATGATGCCCTGGGCGCTGAACGCGCTGAGGATGCCGAAGGCCTGGAGCAGCGCCATCGGTACCGTCAGATAGCGCGTGTACTGGGTGATCTTGTTCCGCCCATACTCGCCCTCGCGACTGAGCGCCTGAAGACGAGGCACGACGCCCGACATCAGCTGCATGATGATCGAGGCGTTGATGTACGGGTTCATCGTCAGCGCGACCACGGACAGCGACGAGAGGCCGCCACCGGCGAACAGGTCGAGCAGGCCGAAGGCCGAGTTATTGTCAAAGTAGGCACGCAGCTGCTCGCGGTCCACGCCAGGCAGCGGTACCTGGGCCAGCAGCCGATAGACCACGAGGATCCCGAGGACGAACAGGATTCGGCGCCGGATGTCCGGCGCACGGAAGGCGTTCAGCAGGGACTCGAACACGGCCGGTTACGCCTCCGTCGCGTCGGTGTCGTCAACGGCGTCGGCCGCGGGCGCCTGGGCATCGACCTCCGCCACGGCCTCGGCTTCGGGAGCGTCGGCCTCGGGAGCGTCGGCCGCGACGGGCGCGTCCGGCTCAACGACGGCCACCTTGGTCGCCTTGGCGGACTTGGCCGGACTGGCGGGCTTTGCCGGCTTGGAGGGCTTGGCCGGAACGTCCGTGACCGCCACGTCGATCGGCGCCGGCCCGACGGTCACTCCGATGGCCGCCAGCGGCGACGTCGGGAACTCGAGCACCGACACGGACCCGCCGGCTGCCTCGATCTTGGCCACGGCGGTTCGACTGAAGGCATCGGCCACCACGAACAACGGGGCGCCGATCTCGCCAGTACCGAGGACCTTCAGCGGCTTGTTGAGGGTTCGGACCAGCCCGACCGCGCGCAGGAGTTCCTGATTGATCGTGATCGGGGCCGGCGCGGACGTGGACTTCTTCTTCGCGCCGGGGGCATCGCCTGCCTCGAAGGCGCCGAGTTCAACGAGATGTCCGATCGCTCCCAGATTCACGATCTCGTAGTCGACCTTGAACTTGTTCTTGAAGCCACGCAACTTGGGGATCCGGACGTGCAACGGCGTCTGTCCGCCTTCGAAGCGTGCGGGAATCGACCCACCTGCACGGGCCTTCTGGCCCTTCGTGCCGCGCCCGGCCGTCTTGCCCTGGCCGGCCGCGATGCCGCGACCGACCCGGCGACGCTTCTTGCGCGACCCAATGGCCGGGCGAAGATCGTGCAATTTCATGACTTCTCCTCGGTGTCGGGGCCGACGACCTCCTCGACGGAGACGAGGAAGCGGATCTGGCGAACCATGCCCCGCGTCGCCGGGTTGTCGGCGACCTCTACCGTGTGGCCGATCTTGCGCAGGCCGAGGGCGCGCGCGGTCGCGCGGTTGCGGGCGATATGGCTGATCGTGCTCTTGACCTGCGTGACGCGCAACCTAGCGCCCATCGGTCGTCTCCGACGCCATCGGCTGGCCCGAGATCCGAGCCGAAATTGGCACGCCGCGCTGGGCGCTGATTTCCTCCGCCGTGCGCAGGCTGCGGAGCGCCTCGATCGTGGCACGGGCGACGTTCACCGGGTTCGTGGAGCCGTGGATCTTGGACAGGATATCGCGGATCCCGGCAGCTTCGACCACGGCGCGAACGGCGCCGCCGGCGATGACCCCGGTGCCCTGCGACGCCGGCTTGAGCATGACCTTGCTCGCCGCATAGCGAACGTGGACCTCGTGCGGAATCGTCGTACCGACCATCGGGACTCGGATCAGGTTCTTCTTGGCGTCCTCGACGCCCTTGCGGATCGACTCCGGCACCTCGCCGGCTTTGCCGAGCCCGGCGCCGACATGACCGGCGCCGTCACCGACGGCGATGATCGCGCTGAAACTGAACCGCCGGCCGCCCTTGACGACCTTGGCGACACGGTTGATCTGGACGACGCGCTCCTCGAGCGCGAGCTTGTTCGGGTCGATCTTTGCCACGTCTGCTCCTTCCGATCAGAACTCGAGACCGGCTTCACGGGCGGCATCGGCGAGCGACTTGACACGCCCGTGGTACCGGAACCCGGCTCGATCGAAGACGACGCGCTCGATGCCCGCGGCTCGGGCTCGCTCGGCAACGAGCCGGCCAACCGTCTTCGCTTCGTCGATCTTGGCTTCCTTGGAGCCGCGAAGCTCCGTCTCGATCGTCGAGGCCGCGGCAAGCGTCTTGCCGGACGTATCGTCGATCACCTGCGCGTAGATATGGTTGAGGCTGCGGAAGACCGCGAGGCGCGGCCGACCGGCGGTCCCCTCCATGTGGAGGCGAATCCGGTGGTGGCGCTTGCGTCGCGCGGCGCCGCGGCTGGCGACCTGGGTCATCGTTTGCGAACCTCGATGTCTACTTCTTGGCGCCGATCTTGCCGGCCTTGCCGGCCTTGCGGCGGATGTACTCGCCGGCGTACTTGACGCCCTTGCCCTTGTACGGCTCCGGCTTGCGTGTCGCGCGAATCTGCGCGGCGATCTGGCCGACGAGTTCCTTGTCGATGCCGACAACAGCGAGCCGTGTCGGACTGTCAAGCTCGAATCCGATGCCGGCCGGTGGGTCGATCTCGATCGGGTGGCTGTAGCCCAGGTTGAGCTGGAGCTTCTGCCCGACGAGCGCAGCCCGGTATCCGACGCCGTTGATCTCGAGCGCCTTGCGGTAGCCCGTGGTGACGCCGACCACCATGTTGTTCACGAGGGTCCTGGTCAGCCCATGGAGTTGCTTGTGCATCTTCTGTTCAGTCGGTCGGGTGACGAGCAGGGCGTCTGCTTCCCGCGCGACCGTCATATCGGGGTGGAGCGACCGGCTGAGCGTGCCCTTGGGTCCCGTGACCGTGACCACCCGTCCGCTGAGGACGACGTCGACGTCCGGGGGAACGGTGATGGGACTGCGTCCAATTCGCGACATCGGCGCCTACCAGACGTACGCCAGGACTTCACCACCGAGCTGGGCCTTGCGGGCCTGCGATCCGGTCATGATTCCCTGGCTCGTACTGACGATGACGATGCCGAGTCCGCCCAACACGCGCGGGATGTCGGTCTTGCCGGCGTATACGCGGAGTCCGGGCTTGCTGATTCGCTTCAGGCCGGACACCACCGATGCCTTGCCGTCGACGTACTTCAGGGTCAGCCGAAGCACTTGCGCGGGACCCTGCTTCTCCTCGCTGACGTCGGCGATGAAGCCTTCGTCCTTGAGGATCCGGGCAATCTCGCGCTTGGTTCGCGACGCGGGCACGATGACCTCGCCGTGGTGGGCGCGCGAGGCGTTGCGGACGCGCGTGAGCATGTCCGCGATCGGATCGGAAATGTTCATCGGTTCCCTACCAGCTCGACTTCGTGACGCCGGGAAGCTCGCCGAGGAGCGCGCGCTCCCGGAAGCAGATCCGGCACAGCGCGAATCGGCGCATGTAGGCCCGCGGCCGTCCGCACACGACGCAACGGTGATAAGCCTGAACGGGATGCTTGGGCGAACGCTTCGCCTTGGCGATCATCGATTTCTTTGCCATGGTCTCCCTCCCCGCGCCTACGAGGCGAAGGGCATGCCGAGGAGTTCGAGCAGACGCTTCGACTCCTCGTCGGTCTTCGCCGTCGTCACGATGCTGATCTCCAGCCCGCGGAGACGGTCCACCTTGTCGTAGTCGATCTCCGGGAAGGCGAGTTGCTCCCGCAGGCCGAGCGAATAATTGCCGCGCCCGTCGAACGACTTGGCGGGGATTCCCCGAAAGTCGCGGATACGGGGCAGGGCGAGGACCGTCAGCCGGTCGACGAAGTCCCACATGCGGCCCCCGCGCAGCGTCACCTTGGCGCCGATCGAGTTGCCGGTCCGGATCCGGAACTGGGCAATCGAACGGCGCGCCTTCGTGATCACCGGCTTCTGGCCGGTGATCAGGGTCAGATCGTGAACGGCAGCGTCGAGGGCTTTCGCGTTGGTCAATGCTTCACCCAGGCCGATGTTCACGACGACCTTGCTGAGTCGCGGGACCTGCATCGGGTTGGCATAGGCGAACTGCTTCAGCAGCGCTGGAGCGATCTCGTCGCGATAGCGCTGGTCGAGGCGGGTGGTCATGACGACTTCACCTCCAGGGGCTCGCCGCAATGGCCACAGACGCGGATCCGCCGGCCGTTCTCGAGCTGGGTATGGGCGATTCGCGTGGGCCGGTCGCACTTCTGGCAGACGACCATGACCTTGCCGATCGACATGGGCTGGGCGATATCGAGGATGCCGCCCTGCTGCATGCGCGGCGCTCGGTCGGACTGGCTCGAGGACTGGCGGGGCTTGGTATGGCGCTTGGCGATGTTCACACCGCCGACGACCACGGTCACGGTCGCGAGCGGCGACGTCCGCTCCCAATTGGAGGCGTACTTGGTGCGCGTCTTCTTGGCTCCCTGGCGATCGCGGATCACGCGTTCGACCACGCCGCGCTTGCCGGCATCCTTGCCGGACAGGACGACGACGGTGTCTCCGCTGCGGATCTCGGGCACCTTGGTCACGCGCCTCGCAGCGCCGGGTCGGGTCATCACAGCACCTCCGGTGCGAGTGACACGATCTTCATGTAGTTCCGATCGCGGAGTTCGCGCGCGACCGGCCCGAAGATCCGGGTCCCGCGCGGATTGCCCTGGTTGTTGATGAGGACGGCCGCGTTCTCATCGAACCGGATGTAGCTTCCGTCGGGTCGACCGTATTCCTTGGCGGTGCGCACGATGACGGCTCGGACGACGTCGCCCTTCTTGACGGCTGCGTTCGGGATCGCCTGCTTGACGCTGGCGACGATCACGTCTCCGACGCCTGCCGTGGTCTTGAGCGATCGGCCCATGACGCGGATGCACTGGATCGTCCGGGCGCCGGTGTTGTCGGCGACCTTGACCCTCGATTCGGGCTGGATCATGCCTCGGCCCCCTCGGCCGCGGACTCGTCCGTCGCAGCGGCCGCGGACTCGCCAGCCGCGGCGGCCTCGGGCTCGGCGCGGACCCGACCGGGATGGGCGGCTGCGTGGATCGCCTCGGTCGTCTCCGCTTCGTCACTGACGATGTCCGCGGGGAGGCCCTGGTCGCCGGCGCGCTGGATCACGCTGACGAGGCGCCAGCGCTTCGTCGCCGACAGCGGTCGCGACTCCTCGATGAGGACGGTATCGCCGACATGGGCGTCGTTGCTCTCATCGTGGGCCTTGAATTTCGTGGTCAAGCGGATGACCCGCTTGTACAGGCGGTGGCGGGTCAGCCGTTCGACGGACACGACGATCGTCTTGTCCATCTTGTCGCTGACCACGCTGCCGACCTTGGTCTTGCGCTTGCCGTGCACCGGGTTGTCTGCTCCTGTCATTCGCCTGTCTCCGGTCACGCTGTCTGCGCGAGCTTGCGCTCGCGCTGGACGGTCAGGATGCGGGCGATCGTGCGCCGCGTCTGCGGGATCGTGCTGTAGTCCTTGAGCTGGCGGGTCTTCAGCGCAAAACGGAATCCCCAGAGATCCTGCTTCGCCTGGTTCAATGCATCCTCGAGCTCGCGCTCGGAGAGCGTCCGGACCTTATCGATGTCCATCGGTCGCCTCCTTCACCGAGTCGCGCGTGACCACTCGGGTGGCGACGGGCAGCTTGTGCGCGGCCAGGCGCATCGCCTCGACGGCTTCCTCGCGCCCCACACCGGCCATCTCGAACAGGATCCGACCGGGCTTCACAACCGCGACCCAGTGGTCGGGAGCGCCCTTGCCCGAGCCCATCCGGGTCTCGGCTGGTTTCTTGGTGGCCGGCTTGTCCGGAAAGATGCGGATCCAGATCTTGCCGCCGCGCTTGACCGAGCGGGTCATCGCGCGCCGGGCGGCCTCGATCTGCCGACTCGTGATCCAGGCGGGTTCCTGCGTGGCCAGGCCGTACTCACCGAACGACACGTCGGTGCCGCCCTTGGCCATCCCGGACATTCGGCCACGCATCACCTTGCGGTGCTTGACGCGCTTCGGCATCAGCATGATCAGACCCCCTGACCGGCGATGCCGGCGGCGGCCTCGCGGGGACCGCGCTCGGGCGCGATCTCACCGCGATAGATCCAGACCTTGACGCCGATCCGGCCGTAGGTGGTGTGCGCGTGGATCTGGCCGTAGCTGATGTCGGCACGAAGCGTGCCGAGCGGGATGCGACCCTCGCGATCCCATTCGCGGCGTCCCATCTCGGAGCCGCCGAGGCGACCGGCGACAGCGATCTTGACGCCCTTGGCGCCTGCCTTCATCGAGCGCTGGATGGCCTGCTTCATCGCCTTCTTGAAGGCGATGCGACGGGACAGCTGCTGCGCGATGTTCATGGCGACGAGGTGGGCGTCGAGCTCCGGCTGGCGGATCTCCTTGATCTCGAGCTTGACCTTGCGCAGCGTGACCGCCCCGATCTGCTGGCGCAGGATCTCGACGTTCTGGCCACCGCGGCCGATCACGATCCCCGGCTTGGCCGTATGGACGGTGACCGTGACGTGATTGATGCCGCGCTCGATCTCGACCTGGCTCACGCTCGCGTTGGCCAGGCGCTGCTCGACGAGCTTGCGGACCGTGATGTCTTCCTTCAGGAGCGTCGTGTACTCCTTGTCGGCATACCACTTCGCCGTCCAGGTGCGTGAAATACCCAGGCGGAACCCGTAGGGGTGGACCTTGTGTCCCATCGATCAGGCCTCCCGGTCCGCGACGACGATGGTGATGTGCGTCATCGGCTTGTGGATCGGAAACGCCCGACCCTGTGCCCGCGGCCGCCAACGCTTGATCGACGGGCCTTCCTGGGCCTGCGCGTCGGCGATGTACAGGTCCTCCGCGGACAGACTGTGATTGTTTTCGGCATTCGCGGTCGCGCTCTTCAGCACCGCGGCGATGTTGCGGGCGGCATGCTGGGGCATGAACGAGAGCAGCGCGGCGGCTTCCTCGACTCCGCGGCCCTTGATGGCCCGGGTGACCAGGCGGGCCTTGCGGGTCGAGCCGCGAAGGTACTTGGCAGTGGCTGACACACGCACGTTCCGGCTCCTACTTCAACGCCGTCGAGCGGTCGGTGTGCTTGCCGTGCCCGCGATACGTGCGGGTGGGCGAAAACTCACCGAGCCGATGCCCGACCATGTTCTCGGTCACGTAGACCGGGACGTGCTTCTTGCCGTTGTAGACCGCGATCGTGTGCCCGATGAGGCTCGGAAAGATCACCGATGCACGAGACCAGGTCTTGACGACTTTCTTCTCGCTGCGCCGATTCATTTCCTCCACGCGGCTGAAGAGGCGGGCCTCGATGAACGGCCCCTTCTTGATTGAGCGGGACATGTCTTCCTACCTCCCCTACTTCCGGTGCCGCGATCGGACGATCAGGCGTCCGGTCGTGGCAGACCGGCGGGTGCGGTAACCCATGGCAGGCTTGCCCCAGGGCGTCTTGGGCGGCATCCCCGTCGGGGACTTGCCCTCGCCGCCGCCATGTGGATGGTCACGCGGATTCATGACCACGCCGCGGACTTCAGGTCGCTGGCCGAGATGGCGAGCGCGACCTGCCTTGCCGAGGTTCTGATTTTCGTGATCGAGGTTGCCGACCTGGCCGACGGTCGCGATGCAACGGATGCTGACCCGCCGGACCTCGCCCGACGGAAGGCGCACCTGGGCGTAATCGCCCTCCTTGGCCAGGAGCTGCGCGGAGGTGCCGGCCGACCGAACGATCTGGCCGCCACGCCCGGGCACGAGCTCGATGTTGTGGATCGTGGTGCCGAGCGGGATGTTGTGGATCGGCAAGGCGTTCCCTACTCGCGCCTCGGCATCGGGCCCGGCAACGACGACGTCGCCGACCTTGAGCCCGTTGGGCACAAGCATGTAGCGCTTCTCGCCGTCACGGTAGTGAAGCAGGCCGATCCGCGCGGAGCGATTGGGGTCGTACTCGATCGTCGCGAGGCGGGCGGGCACGCCGACCTTGTCGCGCTTGAAGTCGATCCTGCGGTAGTGCTGCTTCTCACCGCCGCCGCGATGGCGAACCGTGCGGCGTCCGGCATTGTTCCGCCCGGACATCCGTTTCTGCGGCTCGAGCAACGGCTTGTGCGGCTGGTCGGTCGTGATCTCCTCGAACGTCGAGCGGGTCATGAACCGCATGCCGGGCGAGGTTGGCTTGTAACTGCGCAGCGGCATCGCTCAGACCCCTTCGAAGAACTCGATCTTCTGGCCCGGGGCCAGGGTCACGATCGCCTTGCGCCACGGGGTGGTGTAGCCGACCTGGCGGCCTCCACGCGTACCCCGTCGCTTCTCTTTCGCCTTCATGGTCAGGACGTTGACCGCGACGACGTTGACGTTCTCGCTCTTGTACAGCTCCTC
>JANNUK010000286.1:0-15196 GCA_031395155.1 Chloroflexota bacterium
CCCGGCAACCGGGCGGTCTGCGGGAGACCCGCAGATCCCTGGCTTTGCGTCCCCGCCTCGCGGCGGGTTTGCCCTGGACGAGACCGTCGATGGAGGATGTCAGTCCTCACGACGGAAGGTACGGTGATCGCACGGAAGTCCCCATGGGACGGGAGTCCTGCCGGCGGGGTGCCTTCGGGTCAGTGCGTCCACGCACCGCCCCCCTCGATGAGATACGCCGGAGCAGGGCGGCCGAAAACGAGATCGACCGCCGGTCGCCCGGCGGTCGATGATCGGTGCAGCGTGCGGCCGAAGCCGCCGGCTACCAGCGGTGCCCGGAAACGGGTCCCGCATCGCGACGATGGGTCGGAGTGGCAGTCGTGGACTTGGTGTCCATGACTAGAACGCCAGCATTTGGAATGCCGCGGACCACTTGATTCCAGCGCCCAGGCTGAGGGCCATCGACGCGAGCAGCGTCAGGACCATGGTGAAGCGCGCCAGGTTCGCCTTCACGATTCGGTACCTCACTAGGTGAGCCGCACCTCGGGTCCGGCAACCGGGCGGTCTGCGGGAGACCCGCAGATCCCTGGCTTTGCGTCCCCGCCTCGCGGCGGGTTTGCCCTGGACGAGACCGTCGATGGAGGATGTCTGTCCTCACTGCGCAACGTACGGGGAATGCAGGGCGTTCCCCATGGGCCGTGAGTCCTGCCGGGTGGGGTGCCTTCGGGTCAGTGCGTCCACGCACCGCCGGCCGCAGCCGGCGGTGCGTGGTCGCCAGGGGTCGTGGAAGACACGTCGTGCGAGATGCCGATCTTGCCGAGCATGCCGAGGACGATCGTGATGGCCACGCCGATCCCGATCAGGACATCGCCGATCGAAAAGATATTGGCGAACGGGACCCACGCGGGCATCGCGAAGATGTCGGTGAGTGGAGCGAGCATGGGCGAACCCATCATCGCGCTGTTGGAGTAGACCTCGCTGTCGCCTCGGGTGAGAGCGGCGAGCGCCTCCGGCGAAGCGGGCATGTAGCCTCCGTTGGCCAGGATCGCGGCCAGGTTGGACGCCGCTCCAACTGCCAGGATGGCAAGGCCAGGCAGGCGCCAATTGCGGATCACGGCGGCCAGGACAAGGAGCGAGGACGCGATGTAGATCGGGGGCCCAAGGTCGCCGATCCGTGCGGTCACGGGCTCAACGAAGAGCGCAACCTGGATTGCCATGCCTGCCGCGATCGCCGCACTCCAGCGAAGCTGAACCCGGCCGAGGTTGGACGGCCGACCGCCGAGCAGGAGGCCGACGAGGACGGCCAGGATGATCGGGTAGATCAGGAACATCGATCCAACCTCACAACGTGACCTGGACGGTGTGACTGGGCAGGGTGGTTGCGGCGCGGGGCGCCGCCGGGATTCGGACTCGGAGCCAGGCCTCCAGGGCCAGGTCGTCCATCGGGCGGCACAGCAGGTACCCCTGGCCGAGATCGCAGCCAAGGGCCAGCAGTCGGGCCTGCTGATCGGCATCCTCGATGCCTTCGGCGACGATCGCCAGGCCGAGCGACCGGCCGAGCGCAACGATCGCATGCGCGAACGCCCAATCCTCGGCGTCGCCCTTGCCGTCCACGATGAAGTCGCGCGCGATCTTCAGGATGTCGACCGGGAACCGACGCAAATACCCGAGCGACGAGTAACCCGTGCCGAAGTCGTCGAGGGCGATCCGGACGCCATGCCGGCGCAAGGCCTCGAGTGAGGCGATCGTGCCCTGGACGTCGCCGAACATCGCCGTCTCGGTCAGCTCAAGGACCATGCGGCCGGGATCGAGCCCGGCGCTGAGGGCGATGCCCAGGGTGTCGTCGACGAAACCGTCGAGGCGAACCTGCAGGGCGGAGATGTTGACGCTCATGTACGAGGACTTCGGGAGCAGCCCCAGCTGCGTCCAACGCACCGCCTGGCGGCACGACTCGCCCATCACCCAGCGACCCAGGTCCACGATGGCGCCGGTGTCCTCGGCCAGACGAATGAACTCATCTGGGCCGACGAGCCCCCGCGTCGGGTGCCTCCAGCGAACGAGCGCCTCAATACCCGACAGGGCGCCGTTGTGCAGGTTGACGATGGGCTGGTAATGCACCACGAGCTCGCCGTGATCGATGCTGCGTGCAAGTTCCCGGCTCAGCTCGTGGCGCGCCACGATCGCCGAGTGGACGGTCGGATCGAATACGGCGATTCGGCGCTTGCCCTCGGCCTTCGCGGTGTACATGGCCATGTCCGCGTGTCGCAGGAGGTCGGCCCCGCGGTCGGCCGCGTCGCGCGGGACGGCGATCCCGACGCTGCCGCCGACGACGAGCTCCATCTCGTCGATGACGAACGGCGCGCGCAGAGCGTCGAGGATCCGCTGGGCAACCATGAACGCGCGCTCAAGGCCCGGGGCGTCTTCAAGGAGGACAGCGAACTCGTCGCCGCCCAGCCGCGCTGCGAGATCGCCGGTTCGGACGCAGCTCTCGATCCGTTCGGCGACACCGACGAGCAACCGATCGCCCGCCTGATGGCCCAGTGTGTCGTTGACCACCTTGAAGTCATCCAGATCGAGGAACAGCACGGCCGGGATCGTCTCTTCGGGTCGGTGGCCATCGGCCAGCCGGGCGTCGATCCGCTCGACGAACAGCGCCCGGTTGGGCAGGCCGGTCAGGGAGTCGTGGTAGGCCTGATGACGAAGCTGCTCCTTGAGGTTGGAGAGTTCGGCGAGGCTTTGCTCCAGGCGTCCGTTCTCGAGGGCGATCGCCGCCTGGTTGGCGACCATCTCCAGCAGGCGAAGGTCGTCGGCCTGGAAGCGCGTCCCTTCCGTGAGCCGGTTCGCGACCGTGATCTCGCCGATGAGGCCATTCTCGCCGGCCAGCCGTGACGTCATCGCCTGGCGGATCGCGATCGGTTGGCGCCGCCATTGATCCGTTGGGCCATGAAAGAAGGGGCGGGTCGAGGCGGCAACGCGCTCGCGGACCATGTCCGTGGCGGGCACCGTGACAGGCTGCATCGCCTCGGGCGGCAGCTCGTGATACGAGCGCGTCACCAGCGCAGCCGTATCGTCACCTCGCGCGTATAGGACGATCTCGGCAATCTCCGCCCGGAACATCTCGCGCGCGTGGTCCAGCAGCGCAACGATCGCCGAGTCGAGCTCGGGCGAGTTGTGCAGGATGCGGCTCGACTCGTACAGCAGCTCGAGCCGCTCATGCTTCTCCCGCTCGGATACGTAGGCCTTGTACGCCGTGAGCAGAGTGCCGATCGGAATGGCCAGCAGCCAGATGGACTGGGCATCCGCCTGGAGCACCGTCACCGCCAGGAGCGACAGACTCGTGTTGGCCAGGGCGACCAGGGCGCCGAACTGGATCATCTCGGGCAACTTCTGGAACTGCGGCGCGCCGCCCGAGAGGGAGATTGCCGTCGCGATCGTCGTTGCCGCGAGGACGCTTGCCCCGAGTGCCGCGACGAACGCGGCGACCCAGTGCCCCGGGCCGATCTGCGGGCTCATCGGCACGAGGGCGTGGAACGCCGTGAGTGCAACCAGACCGGTAAAAGCGTAGTTCGACAGGTTGAAGACCACCTTCAGGGGGTGTTCTCGCGACTGCCACAGGAGGGCGGCTCCGGACCCGAACAGGTAAGCAGCCATGAATTCCATCGGCCCGAGGAAGAAGAGGGCGACGACGAGTGGGACCTCGCTCAACGAGAAGGCGTGCGTCTCTCGCCGGAAGTGGACCTGGACGTCGAACATCTCGGCCGACGCGAACAGGAGGGCCAGGACCGGCCACGGAATCGGAAACGGCGGAACCGTCGACGGTAGGGCGGGAGCCATGAAGACGAGACCAGCCAGAGCGAGGACGCCCAGGAACGCGGTGAAGACGAGGACGCGCACCACGGGACGGCCGAGCGGACCACGAACCAGCCATCCGCGAACGGCCTGAACCGGCGACGGCATGCGTCGCGAGCTGTCGGCGGTGGCAGGCGCAGGGTCGGTCTCCTGGGCGGGAGACACTGAGGTGACTTCCATGGGCGTCCAGTGCAGTTTCGCGGTCCGTACACCCCCTGAGGCTGCCCCGGTGGTCCGGGCTCGCTGGGACTTTCGGCGCGCGGCTTCCGGCTCGGATGGCACGGAGCAACAGGGCGGCGGGCGATGGGCTGATACGCTGTCGCGCCACGGAACCCCAGCCATGGCGCGCTGCAGCCTTGGCCGCCGTATCGGAGCTGCCCCTGCCATGGACCAGTCACGCACGATCATTGACAAGATCTGGGACGACCACGTCGTCGCCGAGGAGCCGGGCGCCCCGACCATCCTTGGAATCGATCTGCACCTCGTCCACGAGGTCACGAGCCCCCAGGCATTCTCCGGTCTCCGGGCGCGCGGCATTGGTGTGCGCCGCCCTGGCCAGACGGTGGCGACGGCCGACCATTCGATCCCCACCCACGACCGCAGCCTGCCGATCGCCGACGAGATGGCCGCCGCACAGGTCCACCAGCTCACCGTGAACTGCGAGGAGTTCGGGATCCCGCTCCATGGGCTCGGGTCCCCGAACCAGGGCATCGTCCACATCATCGGACCCGAGCTCGGCCTTACCCAGCCCGGGATGACCATCGTCTGCGGCGACTCGCACACGGCGACCCACGGCGCGTTCGGGGCCCTTGCCTTCGGGATCGGCACCAGCGAGGTCGAGATGGTCCTCGCGACGCAGACGCTCCTCCAGCGCCGACCGCGAACCTACGAGGTGCGCGTCGACGGCCGTCTTGCGCCCGGCGTTAGCGCCAAGGACGTCATCCTCGCGCTCATCGCCCGGATCGGGGTCGGCGGGGGCACCGGCCACGTCTTCGAGTACACGGGCGACGCGATCCGAGCCCTGACGATGGATCAACGGATGACGATCTGCAACATGAGCATCGAGGGCGGCGCTCGTGCCGGCCTCATCGCCCCGGACGACACCACCTTCGAGTTCATCTCCGGCCGGCCGCACGCTCCGGACGGTGATCGATGGGATGCTGCGGTCGAGGGCTGGCGCGCCCTGCCCACCGACGGAGGAGCATGCTACGACCGATCCGTGACGATCGATGCATGGGCGCTCGAGCCGATGGTCACCTACGGAACGAATCCGGGCATGGGCATCCCGATCACGGCGCGCGTCCCGGCGCCGGAGGATCTGGCTGATCCCGCCCAGCGGCGAGCCCTCGAACGAGCGCTCGAGTACATGGACCTTCGGCCGGGCCAGGCCATCCTGGGCCAGAAGGTGGACGTCGTGTTCATCGGCTCGTGCACGAACGGCCGGATCAGCGACCTGCGCCTCGCGGCAGCAGCCCTGCGTGACCGAAAGGTGGCCGCCGGCGTCCGAGTGCTGGTGGTCCCGGGCAGCCAGGAAGTGAAGAGGGAGGCCGAGAACGAGGGTCTCGCCGAGATCTTCCGCGCTGCCGGCGCCGAGTGGCGCGAGGCCGGCTGTTCCATGTGCATCGCGATGAACGGCGACCAGCTCGCCCCCGGGCAGTACGCGGTAAGTACCTCCAACCGAAACTTCGAAGGTCGGCAGGGTCGCGGCGGCCGGACGTTCCTCGCCTCGCCTCTGACCGCTGCAGCGAGCGCAATTGCGGGTGTGGTGGCGGATCCGCGGGCGCTGCCGGGTATCGAGGCGGCCGGACTCCTCGGGGGACGCTGACCATGGCCGACCGGTTCACCACCTTCACCTCGAAGGTCATTCCGCTGCCCGCCGAGAACGTGGACACCGATCAGGTCGTGCCGGCCCGCTACCTCAAGGTGACCGACAAGGCCGGGCTCGCGGAGGCTCTGTTCCGCGACTGGCGATTCCACGACGATGGGAGGCTGCGGGAGCCGCCCTTCGTGCTTGACCGCCCTGAGATGGTTGGGCGGCAGATCCTGCTGGTCGGGGACAACTTCGGGAGCGGCTCGTCGCGCGAGCACGCACCGTGGGCACTGACGTCGTGGGGCATCCGGGCCATTCTGTCGACGGGCTTCGCCGACATCTTTCGCTCCAATTCCCTCAAGAACGGCCTGCTGCCCATCGTCGTCGAGTCGGAGCAGCATCGCCAGCTCTTCGAACTCATCGCGTCCGATCCCGACGCCACGATGACCGTCGACCTCGAGGCCCAGCGGGTGCACCTGCCGGGGGACCTCGACCTGCCGTTCGATGTCGATCCCTTCTCCAGGTTGATGCTCCTCGCCGGCACGGACGAAATGGGCTACCTGCTCTCGCGCGAGGCGGAGATCGCGCAATACGAGGAGCGGCGCCAGGCCCGCATTGACACGATCCACGCGTCGCGCTGAATACGGGAACCTCTTGGTGTGTGCCGGCGTCAGGCGCCCATGACTACCCGACCTGCGCTCACCCTCATCGGACTCGTCGCCTTCGCCCTGATCGTCGCGGCCTGCACTGCCGTACCGGCCGCACTCGCGCCAACGCCCGGACCACCCCTCGGCGACGCGCCGGTCACGATCTCCCCCGACGAACCGGTCACGGGCAACCCCGGCGGTGCCTTCCCCAACCCGGGGGCCGGGGGCCCGGTCGATCTTGTCCCGCGACCTGGCCAGCGCGACGTCCATCCCGTGAACATCGACCTGATCGAGGTACGCTCGAACGGCGATCGGATCGCCGCGCGGCTGACCTGGACGAGCGGGGTCGAGCCGTGCCACGTCTTCGATTCGGTGCTGACGAGGGTCGACGGAACGACGATCGCACTGACTGTCCGCGAGGGCTCCGGCGACGCGGGACAGGTCTGCATCGAGATCGCGCAGATCAAGACGACCGTCGTCGACCTCGGGGTTTTCGCGCCCGGGACCTACACGATTCGGGCTGGGCTGGGCGATGCCCAACCGGTCAGCGTGACAATCGACTAACCGGCCCTCGGGCCCGTCGTCGAGAGGTCCTCGGCCGCGCTGTGCGACGATCCGGCAGGTGAATGTCTATGACCTGATCGCGATCTCGATCCTCGCCCTGGCGATCGTCCTCGGCTTCCGTTCCGGCGCCGTCCCCCAGATCGGGGGGCTGGTGGGAGCGATCGGTGGCGTCGCCTTCGCGGCCGCCGCAGTGCCGGCAGGGATCGGATTCTTTCCCGAGATGCAACCGACAGATCGGGCGCTGGGGGTCCTGGTCGCCTTGCTTACCGCGGTAGGAATCGGCGAAACCCTCGGCTCGGCGGTCGGGAGGCGGGCGGCGGCCCGGATGGGCGACGGCTTCGCGACAGCGGCCGACGACGTTCTGGGCGGCTTCGTCGGGTTCGCCCAGGGCGTCCTCATCGTGTGGCTGACGGGCGGCGTCCTGGCGGCGGGAGCCTTGCCGCCGCTGACGGGGGTCGCCCAGTCATCGACCGCCATGCGCACGATGGCGCGGTTCCTGCCGCCACCAACCCAGATGGCAAGCGAACTCGGGCGCCTTCTCGACGCGTCGGGGCTGCCCGACGTGTTCGTTGGCCTCGAACCGATCCCGGCCCCACCGGTCGACGTACCCGACGACCCGGCCGCCGTCGCCATTGCGGGAGCGGCGGTCGAGAGCACCGTCAAGGTGTCGGCTGGAGCCTGCGGAGCGCAATCGCAGGGTACCGGGTTCGCGATCGCGGCCGAGTACGTGGTGACCAACGCGCACGTCATCGCCGGCGCCCGCACGATCCGCGTGTCCCTCGCGGGACGCCTTGTCGACGCGACCCCGGTCCTGTTCGATGGCGACCTGGACGTGGCCGTCGTGTACGCTCCGCGCCTGGGAGCGACGGCCCTCCGGTTCGCCACCGTGGAACCGACCCGGGGCATGCTCGCGGCAGCGATCGGCTTTCCGGGCGGGGGCTCGCTCAGCATCGTGCCGGCGGCCATCTCCGGGCGCTATGACGCCGAGGGCCTCGACCTCACGGGAACCCGTCGCGTCGTCCGACGCATCCTCGAGCTTCGCGCCGAGATCGAACGCGGCGACTCGGGCGGGCCGCTCATTCTCGCCGACGGGACCGTCGGCGGCGTGATCTTCGCCGAGTCGCGGGTGGATCCGTCGGTCGGCTACGCGCTGTCCTCGACGGAGGTCGCCGCGCGCGTCGCTCCGGCCGTCGGGCGGGCAGGCGCCGTCCCCACCGGCGCGTGCCTTCGCTGACGCCCGACACATCGCCCAGGGGTGGGCGGCAGCCCGGTACCATGCACGCATGTCGACCCAGCGCGCCCCGGAATCGACCGGCCTCGAGCAGCTCGCCGACGCGTTCTGGGAGGCGTACCTGGCGACCAACCCGACCGCGGCAACGATGTTCGGCGATCATCGCCTCGACGACCGGTTGGAGGATCGCGCGCCGGTGGCCATGGCCGACTCGGCCACGGCATTCCGATCGCTCCGTGCAGCCGTGCTGGCACTGTCGGACTCAACGGACTGGGTCACCCGCGCGGAGCTCGTCGAGGAGATCGACGGTCAGATCGTGGGCCTCGAGGCGGGCCTGGAGACCTGGTCGGTCGACCCGCTGGGCGGACCGCAGGTCGCGCTGCCAAACCTGCCCCAGGTCCAGGTCGCCGACACGCCCGAGCGTGCCGCGGCGATGGTCGAGCGGTGGCGCGCCATGGGGCCGTACATCGACCAGGAGACCGACAACCTTCGGCTCGGCCTGGCGACAGGGCGGGTAGCCACGATCGAGCCGGTCCGACGGACGATCGACCAGCTGCGGGCACTCGACGACCTGCCGCTCGATGACTGGCCGCTGCTGGCACCCCTCCACGACGATCGATCCTCGTGGTCGACAGCGGCACGCGATGCGTTCGCTCGCGATTTGCGCGCTGCCGTTCGCGATATCGTGCGGCCGGCGTTCGGTCGATACCGGGAGCTGCTCGAGCTCGAGATCCGTCCGGTGGCACGGCCGTCGGAACGACCGGGCATTGCCAACGTCGCCGGCGGCGAGGCGGCCTACCGGCAGTTCATCCGCCTCCACGTGACGCGCTCGATCGAACCCGACGCGATCCATCAGACGGGCCTCGATGAGGTCGTCCGGATTGACGAGGAGTGGGCGATCCTCGGCCGACGGGTCCTCGGGACTCCCGACCTGGCGTCGACCCTCGACGCCCTTCGGTCGGACCCAGCGCTTTACTTTGCGACGGGAGACGAGATCGTGGCCAGCGCTGAACGCTCGCTGGCCCGGGCCCGCGATGCCATCCCGGCGTGGTTCGGTCGGCTCCCGAGCGCCGACTGTGAGGTCGCCCGGATCCCGGATCACGAGGCGCCCGACTCGACGATCGCGTACTACCTCTGGCCGGCTCCCGACGGAGAGCGACCTGGCCGGTACTACGTGAACACGTACGAGCCCACGACCCGACCGCTGTACGAGGCCGAGGCGCTGGCGTTCCACGAATCGATCCCGGGGCACCATCTCCAGATCGCCCTCGCCCAGGAACGGACGGACCTGCCGGCCTTCCGGCGGAATCTCGGGAGCACCGCGTTCGCCGAGGGATGGGGCCTGTACGCGGAGCGCCTGGCCGACGAGATGGGCCTCTACTCGGGCGACACGGATCGGCTCGGAATCCTCTCCTACGACGCCTGGCGAGCGTGCCGATTGGTCGTCGACACGGGGATCCATGCGCTCGGCTGGTCGCGCCGGCAGGCGATCGAGTTCATGGCCGCGCACACGGCACTCGGTCGGAACAACATCGAGAACGAGGTCGATCGCTACATCGTCTGGCCGGGCCAGGCGCTCGGCTACAAGCTCGGCCAGCTCGAGATCCTGCGGCTGCGTGCCGAAGCCACGGATCGCCTCGGCTCACGATTCGACATCCGGGCGTTCCATGACGTGGCGCTCGCTGAGGGCGCCGTGTCCCTCGAGACCCTGTCGCGCGTCGTGCATGCCTGGCTGGATCGAGGCGGGCGGGCCTAGACTGTCGCAGCAGACCCATCGCCGCCGAGGACTCGCCGGAATGCCCGACCGCCCCCATCCGTACGACCAGCCGTCCGATCCCGCAAAGCGTCACTCCGCGGCCCTGACCGACGGGCCCGATCGCGCTGCGGCGCGGGCGATGCTCAAGGCGATCGGGTTCACCGACGAGGACCTGGCGAAGCCGCTCGTCGGCGTGGCCACGACCTGGATCGAGACGATGCCGTGCAACTACAACCAGCGGCGGCTCGCGGAGTTCGTCAAGGAGGGAGTCCGAGCGGCGGGCGGCACACCGATGGAGTTCAACACGATCTCGGTCAGCGACGGCGTGTCGATGGGCACCGAGGGCATGAAGGCATCGCTTGTCAGCCGCGAGGTCATCGCGGATTCCATCGAGCTCGTCGTGCGCGGACATCTGCTGGACGGCCTCGTCTGCCTGGTGGGCTGTGACAAGACGATCCCTGCTGCGGCGATGGCACTGGCCCGCCTTGACGTCCCGGGGCTCGCGCTCTACAACGGGACGATCTACCCCGGGACCTACAAGGGCAAGCGGAACGCGACCGTGGTGACGGTGTTCGAGGCCATCGGGGCGTACCGCGCTGGCAAGATCACGCTCGATGAGCTGTACGAGATCGAGAACGTAGCGTGCCCAGGACCGGGTGCGTGCGGCGGTCAGTTCACCGCGAACACGATGAGCACCGTGCTGGAGTTCATCGGCCTGTCGCCGGCCGGCCTCAACGGGATCCCGGCCGAGGACCCTGCCAAGGACGCGGCGGCGCGAGCGACCGGTGAGCTGGTCATGGACCTCGTGCGCCGCGACGTCCGCCCCAGGCACATCGTGGACCGGCGGGCGCTCGAGAACGGGATCGCGTCGATCGCCGCGACGGGTGGCTCGACCAACGGCGTCCTCCACATGCTGGCCATTGCCCACGAGTTCGGGATCCCGCTCTCGATCGACGAGTTCGGCCAGGTCGCCGACCGGACCCCGATCGTCGCCGACATGCAGCCCGGCGGGCGCTATACGGCCGCCGACATCTACGACGCCGGCGGGGTAGCGCTCGTCATGCGCGAGCTGCTCAAGCGCGACCTGCTGCACGGTGAGGCACCGACCGTGGACGGGCGGACGATCGCCGAGATCGCTGCGTCCGTCGTGGAGACCGCGGGACAGGACGTCGTCGTCCCCATCGAGCGACCGATCAAGCCGGTCGGGGGCCTGACGATCCTGCGCGGCTCCCTGGCTCCGGACGGCTGTGTCGTCAAGCTCGCCGGCCACGAGCGGCGGGAGCATCGGGGCCCGGCCCGCGTCTTCGACTCGGAGCAGGCGTGTTATCAGGCGGTCCGCGCCCAGCAGATCTCGGCCGGGGACGTCGTGGTCATCCGCTACGAGGGGCCGGTCGGCGGACCCGGGATGCAGGAGATGCTGTCGGTCACCGCGGCCCTCGTCGGTGAGGGACTGGGCGACCAGGTTGCACTGATCACCGACGGTCGATTCTCGGGAGGGACCCACGGCCTGATGATCGGCCACGTCGCTCCCGAGGCGGCGCTCGGCGGACCCATCGCCCTGGTCGCCGAAGGCGACACGATCGTCATCGACGTCAATCGCAAGGCACTCGACCTCGACGTGCCGGCAGATGTGCTCGAGGGTCGCGCCAGCGCATGGTCGGCACCCGCGCCGCGTTACCTGGGCGGCGTCATGGGCAAGTACGCCGCACTGGTGTCATCCGCGTCGGACGGCGCGGTCACGACCGGGCAGAGGCTGAGCACGATGCTCGCCGAGCGTGGTGCCTCGCCGGTCGTCGCGACCGGTTCGACCGCCGTCACGCGTGAGGCCTCGCCGATCACGGGTGGCTGACCCGATGGCGCGACCGGGTCGGTCACGCTTCGCCGGGCGATGCGGCAAGATGATCGGGTGACCAGCGACGAAGCTGCGCCCGGGACGGTGCCGGCGCCCACGCCACTCCCACCCGATCCGGTCGCCTACGATTCGCCGCGGGCCGCCCTGGCCCGGGAGCGCGGCCTCTCGGCGCCGTACATCGCCGGGGGTCGCGATCCAGAGCCCGAGGGGGGTCGGCGCCAGGAGCGTTTCTACGGCCGCCTGCTCATCGCGATGGTGGTGACCCTGGTCCTGGCCGGCTTCGTCCTCGGGATCGTCGACAATCTCCTCACCGGCGCCGGGACGCGCTGATGGATGTGCTCGACCTGCCGCGCGCCGCCGACATGACCGAGGACTCCTGGGATCGTGCCCACGAGCGCATGGTTGAGGACCTCCGCCAGCTGATCCGGATCCCGTCGGTGAACCCACCCGATCCGGCTGGCTCGGACGGAGAACTGCGAGCGGCGCGCTGGATTGCCGGCGCCCTGTCCGAGGCGGGTCTCCAACCGACGGTCGTTGAGCCCTTCCCCGGGCGCGGCTCGGTCGCGGCGCGCCTTCTGGGCGACGGAACCGGCGGGGAGCCGCTCCTGCTCCTGTCGCATCTCGACGTGGTGCCGGCCCCGGCTGCCGAGTGGACCCACGATCCGTTTGGGGGCCACCTCGAGGATGGCTACGTCTGGGGTCGCGGCGCCGTCGACATGAAGAACCTGCTGGCGATGGAACTCGCCGTGGTCCGGCTCCTCGCCGAGCGCGCTCGCGCAGCCGGTCTCGACCCGGCCGCAGATCCGGTGCCCGGGCTCCGGCGCGACGTGCTGTTCGTGTCGACGGCCGACGAGGAGGCCGGCGGTCACGAGGGGATCGGCTGGATCGTGAAGGAGCATCCGGAGTGGCTTCGGGCGGCCGGTGCGCTCAACGAATCGGGTGGGTTCTCGGTCGAAGTAGGCGGCCGGCGGCTCTATCCGATCCAGGTCGCCGAGAAGGGCTTTGCCGTCTATCGGATCACCGTTCACGGCACATGGGGGCACGGCTCGATGCCGCGCCCGGATAACGCGGCCGTCATCGCGGCGCGGGTCATCGCACGACTGGCGGTACCCGGTGCGCCGCGGATCACGGACCCGATGCGCCGCTTCCTGGACGTCCTCTCGCGCCACCTGCCGGCCGAAGCCGCGAAGGCTTTGCTGTCGAGCGCAATGGGCGACGGAGACGGCCCGGCCAACCCGCCCGACGCTGCCCACGCTGCCGACACGGGGCTCGTCGAACCCCAGACCGCACGCGCGCTCCAGGCGCTCTTTCGCGACACGATCTCGGTCGGCGTGGTGAGTGCCGGCATCAAGTACAACGTCATCCCGGGCCGGGCGACGATCGACATCGACTGCCGCGTCCTGCCCGGCACGAGTGAGGCGCAGATGAGGGCCGACGTCGTCGATCGGCTCGGACCGGACCTCGCGGCCGTCTGCGACGTGGACCTCATCATCTTCGGCGGAACCGTTGAATCATCGATCGATACCGACCTGTATCGCGTCCTCGAGGCGACGATTCTCGATCACGACCCAGACGGGATCCCGGTCCCGACCATGATGCCGTTCGCCACCGACGCCAAACACCTCGCCAACCTGGGTGTTCCGTGTTACGGCTTCTCGCCGTTGTTGATGCTCCCGGAGGAGCGCTACTTCGAGCGGTTCCACGGGGTGGACGAGCGGATCTCGCTCTCCGCCCTCCGCTGGGGCCTCCCCGTCCTGTACGACGCCGTCCGCCGCTTCTGCAGTTGACGGCGAGCGGGCTGTGAGCCCGCCCGCCGTCATCCCCCGTGGCCCTTGTCGTGTCAGCGCGTCCGGGGCCGGTGCCCACGAACGACCAGCGCCGTCGACATCGCCAGGGCCAGCAGACCCAGGGCGATCAGGATCGGCGCCGCTCCCGGCACCGCTCCGGATCCGTCCACCGTCGAGGTCGGTGGGGTCGTGACCGCCGGTGTCGTGACCGCCGGCGTCGGGGCCGCAGCAGCGGCACCGATCTGCCCGCGGACTTCCCCTCCGGGGTTGGCGGCCGTATGGAGATTGAAATACGTGCCGCCGGCCTTGATCGCGGCGACGGCGCCGGCATAGTCGGCGACCGAACCGGTGGCGCTGAAGTCGGTCGAGGTGAGGCTGCCGAGCATCGGGCTGGCCCCGGCCGCCAGCGGGAACATCACTCCGCCATTGGCCCCGGCGGCCGCGAGGTGGATGTGGGAGGCCGTGAGCGCACCGGACAGCCCGCTGTAGCTCACTCGGTACCAGATGCGGGCACTGTCCGCGCTGAAGACGACAAGGCCCGAACCGGTCGCCGACGTCGCGACAGCCGGCACCTCCTGGGCGCCGTTGATCGTTGCGTCGAAGGCGTCAACGGTCGTGACCAGGTTGCCGCGAATCTCACCGCCGGGATTGGCCGCCGTGTGCAGGTTGAAGTAGGTGGTTCCGGCGCGGATGGCTGCGAGCGCCTGGGCAAAGGTGGTGATCGCACCGGAAGGCGTAAAGGCCGCCGCGGTCAGGACGCCGTCCATCGGACTCGCCGTCGCGGTCAGCGGCAGGATGACGCCACCGGCCACCCCCGGACCGCCGGTGTGGATATGGGCCGCCGTCAGGGCGCCCGAGAGGCCGCTGTATTCCACGCGGTAGGTGATGGTCGTGTCGTCGGAACTGATCGCAACCCAGCCAATGCCGGTGGCGGCGGTCGCGACCGGTGGGACCTCTGAAGCCCCATCGAGGGCGGCGAGACGACCGCTGGGATTGGCCGCCGCGGCGGCGCCTGGGACGACCAGCAGCGCCAGCAATGCGGCAGCGATGGCTGTACGGAAACGCATCGGTTTCCCTCCTCCTGCATGACCGGGCGCGACCGGGCAGACGGGTCGCGGCGCCGACGAAGGCAGATACGCCGGGGCACGCCGTTCGGTTTGGTCAGACCGAGAACCGGCGCCCGCCGCGCGGCGTATTCCGTGGCATGAGACCCTCCGCCTCGATGCGCCTACTCGCGATCGTCCTGCTCCAGGGCGTTGCCGCGCTCGCTCCGGCAATCGCCCTGGCGGCAATACACCAGGTGACGGCGCAGAGCAGTCCATATGTCTTCGTGGCGTCCCAGCTGACCGTCCGCGTCGGCGACACCGTGACCTGGACCATGGGGCCGGGAGACCCGCACACCGTAACCTCGGGGACCTACAACGCGAGCGGCGTCCATCCGGACGGCCTGTTCGATTCGAACACACTGCAGGCGGGCGAGACGTTCAGTTTCACCTTCACCACGGCCGGCGAGATCCCGTATGTCTGTGAGATCCACGCCGACAGCGGAATGGTCGGACGGATCGTCGTCCAGGCCGCGGCTACGCCACCACCCACCCCCGCACCCGCACCGACCCCTCCACCGACCCCGGTGCCGACGGGCACGCCCCCACCCCCCGCGACCCCTGCTCCGGCCGCGACCGAGGCCTCCGGCGAGCCACCCACGACATCTCCGACCGTGG
>JANNUK010000295.1:0-8444 GCA_031395155.1 Chloroflexota bacterium
GGACCGCGAGGAACATGCCGTCGTCGTCGGCACCCTGCGCGAGCAGCTGGGGCCGATCACGAGCGAACTGCGCATCTCAGACACGCCGCGGGTGCTCACGCTGCGCCACGTCCAGCACCTCGTCAGCGATGTCGAGGGCACGCTCCATGAGCGCGTGGGCCTGCTCAACCTGGCGGAGCGGATCCACCCCACCCCGGCCGTCGGCGGTGAGCCACGCGACCTGGCCCTTGCCCTGATCGACGAGCATGAGGGCTTCGATCGCGGCTGGTACGCCGGCCCGATCGGGTGGCTCGGGGCCGACGGCGACGGGGAGCTGTCCGTCGCGCTCCGCGGCGGCATCGTGGAACGAACGAGGGCGACTCTGTTCGCCGGCTGTGGGATCGTCGCCGACTCGGATCCCGACCTTGAATGGGCCGAATCGACGATCAAGCTGCGCGCCGTGGCCTCGGCGCTGGGCGTGCCGGGAGACGGCCTGTGACTGCCGCGGTCGCCGCCGGCCTGAGCGCGTTCGTCGACGAGCTGGTCCGCTCGGGTGTAACCGATGCCGTGGCCTGTCCCGGATCCCGGTCCACGCCCCTCGCGCTGGCCCTGCGCGCCCATCCCGGCATCCACGTCCGCGTACTGATCGATGAGCGATCCGCGGCCTACGTCGCGCTGGGCATGGCCCGCACCACGTCACGGGCCGTAATCCTCCTCGGCACGTCCGGGACAGCGGTCATGAACTTCGCGCCGGCGATCGTGGAGGCGTCCCTGGCCCGAGCACCCCTCGTCGTCCTGACCGCCGATCGACCCGCGGAGCTTCGCGACCGTGGCGCTCCGCAGACGATCGATCAGGTCCACCTCTACGGTCGGCACGCCAAGTGGTACACGGAGCTCCCGCTCATCGACGGGGCGCCGGAAACCCTGGCCCACCTCCGGTCCGTGGCCGGACGCGCCGTGGCCACGGCACAGGCGGGTCCGGCGGGTCCGGTCCATGTCAACGGCCCGTTCCGCGAACCCCTCATCCCCAGCGGGGATCTGGCCGGGAGCGGCGATGGCGCACCGTTTGCGGCGGTGATCCGCGGCGAACGCACGCTGGACAGCGGCGCCCTGGGCCGCATCGTCACCCGTGTCCAGGCCCACCGGCAGGGCCTCATCGTGGCCGGCCCGGCGGACGATGCCGGCCTTCCGGACGCCCTTGCTCGCCTGGCTCGTGCGAGCGGATTCCCGATCGTCGCCGACCCGCTGTCCGGCCTCCGCGCCGGTCCCCACGACCGGGCGAACGTCATCGTGCGCGGCGACCAGCTGGTCCGACCGGGGCCGTGGATCGATGCCCACCGTCCGTCCTTGGTGATCCGGTTCGGTGCGATGCCGACGTCGAAGCCGCTCACCGAGCTGCTGCGCACCGTTCGTCCGGAGTTGCTGGTGGTCGACGGCGACGCCGGATGGCGCGAGGCGGCCCTGGTGGCCGCGACCCACGTCCACGCCGATGCCGCCGGGACGGCCGTCGCGCTCGCGGCGAGCCTCGCCGCCCAGGCGCCCGGGGACGTCGACGGCCGCCAGCTCGACGACCGCACGTGGCTGCAGCAATGGCGCACCGCGGATGCGGCCGCGGGAGCCGCGATGGACGCCTGGCTGGCGGCCCTGGATGAGTCGTTCGAGGGGACGCCGTTCCCTGCCCTGGCTCGCGTCCTGCCCGACGGAGGCGCGCTGTGGGCCGGCAATTCGATGCCGGTCCGTGATCTCGACGGCTGGTTTCCCTCGACCGGCCGAGCGATCGCCGTCCGCGCGAATCGTGGCGCCAACGGGATCGATGGGGTCATTTCGACCGCCCTCGGTTCGGCTGCCGTGAACTTGGGGCCGGTCGCCCTCGTGGTGGGCGACCTGTCGTTCCTGCACGACCTCGGCGCCTTCGTCGCCGCGCGGCTCCATGACCTGTCACTGACGATCGTCCTCGTCAACAACGACGGCGGAGGCATCTTCTCGTTCCTCCCGCAGGCGGTGGCCGAGGCGCCGAGGGTCGGGCTGCCGACGCACTACGAGGAGCTGTTCGGAACACCCCACGGGATCGAGCCCGGGCCGCTCGTCGAGGCGTTCGGGTTCGCCCACCGGCTGGTCGATGGACGGACGCTCGAAGCCGCCCTGGCCGACGTCGTCGGTCGCACCGGTGTCCACGTCCTCGAACTCCGGACCGACCGCGCCCGGAACGTCGCCCTCCATCACGAGGTCGCCGGGATCGTCGGCGCGGTCCTGGCGGCCCTCGCCGTCGAGGTGTCGGCGTGACGACGATCGACCTCGGCGACGTCCGCTACGAAGCCTCGATCACCGGTGAGGGGCCAGCGGTCCTCCTCCTGCACGGCTTCACCGGAAGCTCCGCGGACTGGGCACCGTTCGCGCCGGCCGTCGGCGCGAGCCACACAGCGGTCGCGCTCGACCTGCTGGGCCACGGGGCGTCGTCGCGGCCAACCGATCCGGGTCGGTATGCGCTCGAGCGCCAATCGGACGATGTCGCGGCCGTGGCGGACGACCTCGGGCTGGCCCCAGCGGTCATCGTCGCCTACTCGTACGGCTGCCGCATCGCGCTGCGCCTTGCCGTGGACCACCCCGAGCTGGTCGCGGGTCTCGCGCTCGAGAGCCCGTCGGCGGGGATCGCGGACCTGGCCGAGCGAGGCATCCGCCGGGCTGCCGATGAGGCACTGGCCGACGATCTCGAACGCGACGGTATCGACCCGTTCGTTCGTCGCTGGGCGGCCCAACCACTCTTTGCCGCCGAGCAACGCCTGCCGGCGGCCGTCCGCGATGACCTCGAACGACGACGACGCGCCAACGACCCTGCCGCGCTCGCCGCGGCGCTGCGCGGGGCCGGCCAAGGGGCGATGGCTCCGCTTCACACGAGGCTCGCCGAGATCCGCGTCTCGACCGCCGTGCTCGCCGGCGGGTGCGATGAGACCGGCCTCGTCCGGGCACACATCGTGGCGGCAGGCATCCCCGAAGCGGCCCTCGCCGTCTTCGACGACCTCGGTCACGCCCCCCATCGTGAGGACCCGACGCGGTTCGCCGCATGGCTCGCGACCGCCCTCGATCGCATCGTCGCACCGTCCGTTCCCGTGGGCGCACCCGCCGTCGTCCCCTCGTCCCCGCTCAGGAGATCGCCATGACCGACGTCACGTGGACCCCCGTCGTCGAGTACTCGGACATCCGCTACGAACACTCCGGGACTGGCATCGCCAGGATCACCATTGATCGCGAGGACGTGCGCAACGCCTTCCGTCCCGAGACGGTCGGCCAGATGATCGATGCCTTCGCACGCGTCCGGGACGACGGATCGATCGGTTGTGTCCTTCTGACCGGGGCCGGAGACGAGGCCTTCTGCGCCGGGGGGGACCTCAACTACAAGGGACAGGGCGGCTACGTGGGCGGGGACGGGATCGCCCGGCTCAACGTGCTGGACCTGCAGCGTCAGATCCGCTCGCTACCGGTCCCGGTCATCGCCCTGGTCAACGGGTTCGCGATCGGTGGCGGGCACGTGCTCCACATCGTGTGCGACCTGTCGCTCGCGTCGGACAACGCGATCTTCGGGCAGGTGGGGCCGCGCGTCGGGAGCTTCGATGCCGGCTTCGGGATCGGTCTGCTGGCTCGACTCGTCGGCGACAAGAAGGCCAAGGAGATCTGGTTCCTGTGTCGCCGCTACTCGGCGGCCGAGGCACTGGACATGGGCCTCGTCAACCGCGTCGTCCCGCTGGCCGACCTGGAGGCCGAGGGAGTTCAGTGGGCTCACGAGATCCTGGCGATGAGCCCCACGGCAGTGCGCTTCCTCAAGTCGGCGTTCCTGGTCGCGACGGACGGCCTGGCCGGCCTCCAGGAGTTCGCCGGCAACGCGACCGGCCTCTACTACACGACCGAAGAGGCGCACGAGGGATCGAAGGCGTTCCTCGAGAAGCGGGCACCGGACTTCGGCAAGTACCCGCGACGCCCGTGAGCCAGCCCGCCGGGGACGCGCCCAGCACGCCAGCTCCCACGCGCGATCCGCTCCGCGTCTGGCTCCTCGCTGCTCGCCCCGCGACCCTGCCGGCGGCCGTGGGTCCCGTGCTCGTGGGCATCGGCGCCTCACTGTCCGTCGGCACCTCGTTCCGGCTCGATACCGCCCTGGCCTGCCTGGCGGTCGCCCTCCTCCTCCAGGTGGCGGCCAACCTGTCGAACGATCTCGCCGACTTCGAGCGCGGCGCCGATACGCCGGAGCGCCTCGGACCCACCCGGGCGGCGGCTTCGGGACTGCTGACGCCCGCGGCAGTCCGCCGCGGCATCGCCGTCGTGGTGGTGGCCGCCGGGGTTGTGGGGCTCTACCTGGTCAGCATCGGCGGTCCCGTCCTGCTTGTCATCGGCGCACTCGCCATCGTGGCCGCGATCGCCTATACCGGCGGACCGTGGCCGTACGGTTATCGGGGCCTCGGCGACGTCTTCGTGTTCATCTTCTTCGGGCTGGTGGCGGTCGCCGGGACCGCCTACCTTCAGGCGGGGACACTCGAGCCGTTGTTCGTCATCGCAGCGATCCCGGTGGGTGCGCTCGTGACGGCGATCCTCGTGGTGAACAACCTGCGCGACATCCCGACCGATCGGGCAGCCGACAAGCGGACGCTCGCGGTGACGTTCGGCGAGGGGTTCGCGAAGGCGGAGTACATGGCGCTGTTGACGGTCGCGCTGGTGGTCCCCGTCCTGCTGGCGCTCGGCGGGACCGTCGGCCCGACGGTCCTCCTGCCGCTCGCAGCGCTGCCGCTGGCCCTGGGTCCGATTCGCGAGGTTCTCGCCACCGGCGTCGATCGCGATCGGCGGCGACTGAATCCGGTCCTTCGATCGACGGCTCGCCTGTCGCTCGTCGCGGCGCTGCTGTTCGCCGTCGGCCTCGCCCTCGGCGGGTCCTGAGCGACGATGGTCAAGGCGTCCGTCCGACCCGCCGCTGCCGCCGTCCACGTCCGGATCCCGTTCCGGCGGCCGTTCGCGACCGCGGCCGGAACCTGGCCGACCCGCGACGCATGGATCGTCCGGCTGCGCGATCCCGACGGTCGGGCCGGCTTTGGCGAGGTGTCGCTGGATCCCGCGGCGAGCCGGGCGGACCTTGAAGCCATGGCCGGTGCGCTCCGTGACGCGCTCGCGACGGTGACCGACGGGACCCCGGCCGAGGACCTCGTCGCCGGCGATGCGCTCCCGGCCGCCGTACGGGCCGCGCTCGATGCGGCCCTCGTGGGCTGCGGCCGGGCCACGCTGCCCGGCAGTGCCGAATCGGGTGGCGTGGCGGTGCCCGTCAACGCCACGATCAGCGGCGGCGACGTCGACACGATCGTCTCCGCCGCGCGGGCGGCGGTCGCCGCGGGCTTCGGGACCCTGAAGCTCAAGGGCGGGACGGAGGCGTCGATCGAGGCGCTCGTGGAGCGGGTCGGGGCCGTCCGCGCAGCCGTCGGCCCGGAGGTCCGCCTCCGTCTCGACGTCAACGGGGCGTGGGGAGAGGCCGCGGCGCATGCTGCCCTGCCGGCACTCGAGCCGCTCGGCCTCGAGTACGTCGAACAGCCGGTGGCGCCCGCGGGGCTCGGGGCGATCGCGGCCATGGCCGATCTGCGCCGTACCTTCGGGGTCCCGCTCGCGGTCGACGAATCGGTGATCGACGCCGCGAGCGCCCGGGCGATCATCGAGGTCGGGGCGGCCGACGTGCTGGTCCTCAAGCCGGCACGCGTCGGGGGAATCCGAGCCGCCCTGGCCATAGCCGATCTTGCGGCGGCCGCGGGCGTCCGTGTCGTCGTATCGAACCTCCTGGAGACGGGCGTCGGGGTCAGCGCCGGCCTGGCCCTCGCAGCCGCCCTGGCCGGCCGCGACGCCTCGGACGGCGGGCGTCTCGCCCACGGGCTGGCGACGGCCGATCTTCTGACGACCGACCTGCTCGCCGATTCGCTCGTCGTGTCGGGTGGCCACCTCGTCAGCCGCGACCTGGCCGGGCTCCGTCTCGACGATCAGGCCGTCGGGGCGCACGCCGTGGACGGCGTCGGAGAGTCGTGGTGAACCCTGTGCCGACCGCCACCTCGTGGCTGCGCCGCCATGCCGTCGAGCGTCGGGACAAGCCGGCCGTCGTGGACGGGGACGAGACTTGGACGTGGGGCGAGCTGGATCGGCTGGCCTCGGCCGCCGAGCAGCACTGGCCCTCCGGGCGGCCGCTGGCACTCGTCAGCGCACCGACCGCCGCCGCGATCGCGGTCGTCCACGCCGCCCTGCGATCACCGCTGGAGCTCGTGGTCCTCAACCCTCGGGCGGCCGGCGCGGAGCTCGAGGCACTCGTCGCAGCCTCGGATGCGGGCCTCGTCGCGACGGATCCGGCGTCTGCCGAGAAGCTGAGCGCCTTGTTGCGGGCCCCCGTGGTTACGATCGATGACCTCGTCTCGGGACGGGCGATCCAGCCCGACCTCGCCCCTGGCGCCGCGGCCGCCGAGCACGCGCGGACGGACGATGTGATCTCGCAGGCGGGCGAGGTCATCGTCCCGACGTCCGGCACCACCGGCCCGGCGCGCCTGGCCCGGCTGCCTGTGGCGAACCTCGCGGCCAGCCAGGCGGCCTGGTCGAGTGTCCTCCCGCCGGCCACGGGCTGGCTCTTGTCGCTGGGTCTCGCGCATGTCGCCGGGCTGGGGATCGCCATCCGGGCCGCAGCAGCGGGCGCACCCGTGGTCGTCCCCGGCAACGTCGACGCAAACGGGATCCTCGACGCGATCCGGGACGCGGCCGCGGATGGAGTCGCCGTCAGCCACTTGTCGCTCGTGGCCGTCCAACTCGAACGGATCCTCGATCTGGTGGGGGACGATCCCCCGCCCCCGTCCGTCCGGGCCGTCCTCCTCGGTGGCGGACCCATCCCTCCAGCGATCGTCACCCGGGCCCTGCGCGCGGGCTGGCCGGTGATCCCGACCTACGGGCTGACCGAGACCGCGTCGGGCGTGACGGCCCTACCGACAGACGAGGCGGGCGACGCGCCGTGGTCCGCCGGCCGACCCCTCCCCGGCGTCGAGCTGCGAGCGTGCGACCCGTCCGACCCGGAGTCCGTGCCGCTCACGCCGGGTGGTATCGGGGAACTCCGGATCCGCGGTCAGATGGTGTTCGCGGGCTACCTCGGCGACGCCGAGGCGACCGCCGCCGCGCTCGGTCCCGATGGGTGGCTCCGCACCGGCGACCTCGGGCGGATCGACGAGCTCGGCCGCCTCGAGGTGATCGATCGCATCGATGACCTGATCGTGTCCGGCGGGGAGAACGTCACGCCGGCCGAGGTCGAAGCCGTTCTGGCAGAGCATCCCGATGTCGCCGACGTCGGTGTCATCGGCGTTGCCGATCCGACGTGGGGTCGGGTACCGGTCGCCGTCGTCGTGGCCAGGGAGGGCTACGACGTGGACGCCGAGGGACTCCGGGCTTTCGCGCGGCAACGGCTGGCGTCGTTCAAGGTACCGGCCCGGATCATCGTGGTCGACGTCATCCCCAGGTCTTCGAGCGGCAAGCTCCTCCGACGGAGGATCGCACCCATCGTGGAAGGCGAGTCGTGACGCGCCCGATCGGTGGACCCGATTCGGAGCCGCCCACCAGGTCGGCCGGCCGTCTGGCGGTCGTGGATCGTCCCGGCCCGCCTGAAGCGCCGACCGTCCTTCTCCTCCACGCCACGCTGGCCTCCGCCGCCTCGCTCGGCGCCCTGGCCGGGGCACTGTCGCAGGATGCTCGGGTGATCGCCACCGACCGCCGCTGGAGCGGTCGGACGCCGCTTGCGCCGGCGACGCCCATTTCGATCGCCAGCCACGTCGCGGACACCGTCCTCGTTCTCGATGAGGCCGGCGTGGATCGGGCGGTCGTCGTCGGGCACAGCTTCGGGGGCGTGGTGGGGCTGGAGCTCGCGGCCCGGCATCCTGAGCGAGTCGCGGCCCTGCTGGTCTGGGAGCCGCCGTACCTGGTCCTTGCCGACGACCCGACGCGGGCCCGATTCGCAGGACTGGCGGATCGGCTCGTGGCTGCTCATGTCGCCGGCGGTGCCGCAGCAGCCGCGGAGATCTTCTTCACGGCCGTCAACGGGCCGGGAGCCTGGGATGCCCTCCCCGCCGCCGTCCGCACAGCCGTGGCTGCGGTGGGCGATGGTGCGCTCGCCGACGCCTCGATGCCCGACCTCGACCCCGACGGCCTCGCTCGAATCCTCGCCCCCACGATCGTGGCAACCGGGGGACGCGCAGACTCCATCTACGACCCCATCGCCGATGCCCTCGTCGCGCGGATCCCCGGGTCCCGACGCGTGGACCTGCCGGGCCTCGAGCATCTCGCCCCGATCTCCGATCCCGAACGGATCGCGGCCCTCGTTCGCGGGGTCCTTGGAGAGCTCGCCACCCGGGAGCGAACCCCATGACCGATCCGACGGCGAAACCTTCCAGCCCACCTGGGTTCCCCGATGGCGCCGCGACAGA
>JANNUK010000357.1:0-2852 GCA_031395155.1 Chloroflexota bacterium
GCCGGATTGCAGCTCACGATCCTGACCCACGGCCGACCCGACGCCGGCAGCGCCGGGAAGGACACGACGTTGTCTTCGACCACGACATCGGGCTGGAGTTCGTCGAAGATCTCGAGCAACCGATCGTCGACGTACTTCGCGCCGTCGATCAGGGCCTGCCAGGTCGGTGCGATGAACCCGCTCAACTGCTCGAGCGTGGACGTCCTGAAGACCGGCGACGTGTCCCGGATGAAGTCGATCCAGAACTGGCCGGCCACCTCCTCGGTCTCCGGCTTCGGGCCCAGGCGCATCACGCGTTCCTCGAACCCCTGGGCTTCGAGATTCCCGGTGAACGACTCCTCGACGATAAAGACGACCCGATGACCGCGCTCCCGCAGGACGTTCCCGATCCCGACGCAATTGTTGGTCGGGCCGAACGCTCCCTCGGGAAAGAAGACGATGGTCTTCGCGTCGCTCACGATGGGCTCCCTCGCGCTTCGCACGGCTATGTGGGTCGGCGTCCGATTATCGCGGAAGTCAGGTCACGCGCGGCAGCGCGACCACGATCGCCAGGACCGCCGCTGCGCCCAACACGGCGCCGAGGTCGGCGAGACCCCAGCGCATCGGCCGGTAGCGGCTCCGCGGTCCGGTCCCGAAGCCGCGGGCGTCCATCGCGAGCGCCAGCCGGTCGCCGTGCCGGATCGCCAGGACGAGCAGTCCAACGAGGAGGCGCGGATGCCAGCTGAAGCGCAGGCCGCGAATCCGCCGAGCCTGGCGAAGCGTACTGAGGTCCTCGGCAAATCTCGGCACCGCCTGGTACGCGGCCAACGCTCCATAGCCGAACCGTTCCGGAACTCTGCCCTGCTGGACGAGTGAATCCACCAGGCGGGTGGCGTCGGTTGTCTGCGCGAAGAGCACGCCGATGGCGGCGATCGCCAGGACGCGCGCCCCGAGCCCGATGCCGGCGATCACCCCCGGCTCGGTCAGCCGGAAGGGCCCGATGATCGCGAGTTCACGGAGCGCGGGGTCAGAATTGAGTGGACTGAACAGACCGTTGAAGAGCCCCACGGCGAGCGCGGCAATCCACAGGGGCGCGAGTCCCCGCCCAAGCGTTCCGGCCGGCACATACCCCAGCACGAGCGACGCGCCGACGGCGATCCCGACGAGCACGAGAGCCGGGAGGATTTCGGTCGTCAGGAACAGGCCGATGAACCAGGCCCCGGCGATCGCGAGCTTGAGCAGCGGGCTGACTCGACCAAGCGGGCTGGCGAGCTGCTCGTCGGTCGGATCGACGCGGACGATCACGGCCCGCCCCCGGCAGCGACGGGGTCGGGCGGGTCCGCCAGCCGATCGGTCGGCGACATGTCCCCCACGCGCTCCTCTCCGATCACCCAACCGTCCTCGAGGACGATCCGACGACCGGCATAGTCGGCAACAAGACGCTCGTCGTGGGTGGCCGCCAGCACGCATGCGCCCTCGGTGACCCGATCATGGAGGATCTCGAGGAGGCTCTCATAGCCCTGGCGATCCTGCCCGAAGGTCGGCTCGTCCAGGACGAGGAAGCGCGGATCGCGGACCAGCGCACACGCCAGCGACAGGCGTCGTTGCTCGCCGCCGGACAGTTGATACGGACTCCGGTCGGCGAACGTTTCGAGGGGCAGGCGCAGCTGGTTCATGAGCTCAATCGCGGCAGACCGCTCGCCGAGGGTCAGGCCGAGGGCGATCTCCTCGTCGACGCGCGTCGCGAGGAACTGCCGTTCGGGCTCCTGGAAGACGTATCCCGCCACGCGGGCCAGGCGTCCCGGTGGGAGGCGAGAGGGCTCCTCGTTGCCGACGCGCACCCAGCCGCGATCCGGCCGCAGCAGTCCGACGAGCAGCCGCCCGAGCGTGGACTTGCCGCTCCCATTGGAACCGACAAGGGCCACCCGCTCGCCCGCCCGGAGCTCGAGATCCACGCCCCGGATCGCCGGTTCCGCCGTTCGACCGCGCTCATAGCCGAAGCGCAGCCCGTGGGCGCGGACGATCGGCGCCCCAAACCCCTCTGCGCGCTCATCGGGCCCGACGTCGCGCAGGCCCGTCGTCACCCGCCCCGGGTCGCCGCCGGGGAACGGCGCCAGGAGCCAGATCCCGGCCGCCGCCATGGCCTTCCCGGATCGCGCGAGCACCTCGTCCGGCGCCCCAAGGTCGATTGGCGAGCCGTCCCGCCCCAGGGCAAGAACCCGGTCCGCGAGAGGCCACGCGCGCTCGACACGATGTTCCACCAGCACGACGGTCATGGACCGCTCGGCCCTGACGTGTCCCAGGCGCTCGAAGAACCCGGCCGTCGCAGCAGGATCCAGGTTGGAGGTCGGCTCATCGAGGACGAGGAACCCCGGGCCAGGGGCAAGGGCCCCGGCGAGGGCGAGTCGCTGCTGCTCGCCGCCGGAAAGTCGTGTCGGGCGTCGTCGTTCGTAGCCGGCCAGGCCCGAGGCCTCCAGGATTTCCGGCACGCGCTCGCCCATCGCTTCCAGCGTCCACCCGTGACTCTCCAGGCCGAACGCCACATCGTCCTCGACGCGATCCATCACCAGCTGGCTGCCCGGATCCTGGAACACGATTCCCGCACGGGTGGCCGCGGCCCGCGGCGACGCAGCCGTCACCGTCGACCCGCCCACGTCGAGATCCCCGGAGAATTCGCCCGGGACATCGTGCGGCACGAGGCCGGCGAGGGCGAGGGCGAGCGTGCTCTTGCCCGACCCCGACGGCCCCACCACGAGCAGGCACTCGCCCGGCTCCAGCCGGAACGAGACGTCGCGAAACGCCGGCATCGGACGGCCGGCGTACGTGAAGCTCAGGTCGCGGGCGACGATCGCCAGTGGGTCGGTCATCGTGGG
>JANNUK010000363.1:0-3499 GCA_031395155.1 Chloroflexota bacterium
GACGTGACGGCGATCGCCCTCGCCAACGGCAAGCTCCTGCCCAAGGCCGGCGTCTTCGCCCACGCCGAGGCCCAGGTCGTTGCCGCCCAGATCGCGTCGCGGCTCGAGGGCGGCCCGCCCGGCCGGTTCGATGGCCACGGCTACTGCTGGGTGGAGCTCGGCGGCGGTGTCGCCGGCTTCGCGTCGGGCGACTTCTTCGCCGATCCGGAGCCGGCCGTCGCGCTGCGCCGCCCGGGCCGGACCTGGCACGCGGGGAAGGTCCTGTTCGAGCGCTATTGGCTCAGCCGGGGCATCGAGCACGAGCTTGCCGGCGCCGGCCTGCGCCTGGGAGGCGCGCTCCTGCGCGTTCCCGGGCGGCTATAGACGCCCGGCAATCGCGCCAGGGCGGTCCGCCCCCTCGACCTGCTTCTTGAGACGCTGGAGCTCGCGCGCCGGACCAGCTCTTCCCTCCATTGCGATGAGGGGCGTGAGCACCCGCCACAGCCCGTGGATCTGGATGGCGCCGCGGTATGTTGCGCGGGTCGACGCGGGTCCGGCCGGCTCGAGATCGAGAGAGACCTCCAACTGGAACGGTGCACCACCGAGCCCCCGCCAGGCGATCCGGCGCCCGGGCTCGGCCTCGGCGACCTCGAATTTGACGTCCCACTCGAACGGACCGAACCTCATTCGCGCGCGGCCTCGTGCGCCGGCTTGCGTCCCCTCGCCCTGAAGAACCTGCGCGTTCGTGACCGCCATCCACTCCGGATGTCGAAGGATATCTGCGGCATATGTCCAGATATCCGATGCTGACCGAGCGATTGTCTGCTGGGTTTTGAACCTGATCATGACCGGACCTCCATCTGCTCGACGACCGGCAATGCGCGGTCGACGATCGTTGCGAGGCGCCCGAAGGCGGCCTCCTTCTCGGCACGGATACGCCGGATCTCCACCTGGTTGACGGATTGGCCGCCCAGGTAGGCCCAGCGGAGTCGGAGCCGCGTTCCGCCCTCGGTCACATCGAGATCGGCGGTCGCCGAGACCGGCCCGACTTCGGGGACGGCGAGTCGCCAGCCGGCGTGTTCGAAGGGCTGCCAGTCGACGATCTCCTCGATCGTCGCGAGCCGGCCGGTCACGCACTGGGCGATCGTCCCGATTCCGCGCCGTCCGCCAACAGAGGTTTCCTCGATGACGAGCGGTCCCTCCCACAACGTCCGAAGCGCCGGTGACGTCAGGTGGGCCCACACAACCGATGGATCGGCGGCGATCGTCGTGACGACATCGAGGACGATGTCAGGCTCGGTGATGTCGAGACGGCGCCGGGCGGTTTCGAGCTGCCAACGAGCCTCGAGGTCGAGGTTGAACGTGACGACCAGACCGAGATGCTCGATCGGCTCTTCTGCCGATACGAGCCCCAGGGCGTCTGGATCGAGTCCGAGTGCTGCGACAGCGTCGGCGGTGAACAGCGCGAAGCCGTTATCGTGCGCCCCTGCTGCTGTCGCCCCTTTGAGAAGCCGGTGGACGACGATGACATCGGGCCCGGCAAGCTCGTCGCGACCGACGATCCGGCTACGCACATACGAACCGTGGTGGACGAACAGCTTGAGGTCGAGTCGGGGTGCCAGCGCGCACGAGTTGCAGTCGCAGCTGGTCGCTTGGTCGATGCTCCGCAGCCGCCGCCGGAAGGCGACGTATGATGCCTCGATCGCGTCCAGGAGCAAGGATGCATCCGCCCGCCCATCCTCGACGAACAGGAAGGCGGCGTCGCCTTCGAACTTCATCAGCCGGTACGGCGGCTCCAGACGGCCGACGATCGTCTCGAGGAGGTCGCCGGCGATCGCGGGGGCGTGCTCCAGTTCGCCCTGTGAGAGGTACGCGGTGTAGCCGGTGAGGTCCGCGATCACGAGGAAGCCGGTCTCGGGGGTCGTCATTTGCGGAACCTTAGACCTTGGAGTCGCTCCAATGTCAATACCCCTCGGCGGTTCTCCGGCTGCCGCGAACATCCGACACCGCCGGGGAACCGCCACCGCACCGCGCGTCCAGGTTCGGGCCGAACGGCACTCCCCGACGGACCCGATGTGAACCTAGATTCGTGGTGCAATCGCACGGGCCTGAACGTACGGGCCCGAGAGACTTGGAGGTGGAGCGATGGTCGCCAAGGTCCACGATCGGATCGTCGTGGAGTCGGAGAAGGTCGGCGTGCCGACGCGCCAGGGCGAGATCCTCGAGGTGATTCCGCACGAGACCCGGCCCGAGTTCCGGGTCCGATGGGACGACGGACATGTGAGCGAGATCCGCCCGACCGCCGCCAGCTATCAGATCGTCTCGCCAAAGCCACGCGCTCCGGGCTGAGGGCGACGCGCCGCCAGCGCCAGCGGATCGTTGGGCGGTCCGCGGTCGGCGAATGAGACGATGCGACTCGACTCAGCCCTGGCGAGAACTGCCCGAGACATGGGCGATGGTAACGCCCGATGGGCGCGCCGAGCTGCTGAACGCGATCTACGAACGCATCGTCGTCAGAGGCCCCGAGTTTGTTTCGGCCCGCCTGACTCCGGACATATGGGCGATGGGACTCGCCCTTGCTGCCCGAACGCGTCCGTCCAGGGCACGAGTGGGTACTGGCGCGCCCGACGGTGTCGGGTCCGCGCTCACAGCCTACGACATGCCGATCGAGGGCCGCGACGAGTGGCTGGCCGCGGCGGCGAGGCACTTCGCATGAGGGACGGGTACCTGCGCGGCTCCGTGTCCCGGCCCGCCACCCAGCGCCAGATGGACGTGCTCGCCGCCTTCGTCGCCGCTTGGACATTCGGCCGAGCACCGTGAAACGTCACCTCGCCGACCTGCGTGCGCGGTCGGGTCTTACGACCGAGCAGCTGATCTACAGCGGACGGGCTGAGGGATGGCTCGTCGTGCCGAGTCTGGAGCGGTGCCAGCAGATCAGGACAGCGCCCCGAGCGCGCGGGAGATGTGGGGGAGTGACGTCAACACGCCCAGGATGACGGCGACCAGGAGGGCTCCCCGTGCCGCGATCACAAGACCCCGTGGCGCACCCACTCGCCCACGGACGCGCAGCCCCCACCAAGTGGCCGTGCACAGACCCACGACAAACAACGCATAGCCTGCCCGGAGCGGAAGCCGGTACTCGTCCGAGGTGAGAAATAGGAGCAGCACGAACGGGAGGACCAGCACCGCCCCCATCAGCGTGACGATCGCGTAGAACGCAGCTGGTCCCCTCCGGCCCGTCACTGCGTGGGGGAGCCGCCGGTCCAGCCACCCGTCGAGGAGCGCGATCGACAGGCCGATCAAGCCGACAAGCCCGACGAGCAGCGCCACTACTCTCGCGTCGTGATCCAGGATCACGAAGTCAGGGTTGCTGCCGATGATGAGCAAAGGCGTCCCGATCGCGATCGCGACACCGGCCGTCAGGAACGCCCGGACTCCGGAACGCCCCGGGATCCAGGGGCCGACGATAACCCAGAGCGCCCCGGCGAGGACGCCCGAGATCAGCCCGAAGACGATCAGG
>JANNUK010000369.1:0-7053 GCA_031395155.1 Chloroflexota bacterium
CTCGTCGATCGGCTCGGGTTGGCGTCGGCGCAGGCGCCGATCGGTGCGAACGGCCCGGTCGGCTCGGTCGGGGCGGTCGGGGCGACGACGACCGTGGGGCGCGTCGTCGTTGGGGTGGCGGATGGCCTTGCGGGCACCCGCGCGCACGCGGTCGGCGAGGGGACGGTAGCGCGCGCATCGGCCACGGCCGCCTGGTTGCCGATCATCTACGGCTGCGACAAGACCTGCACCTACTGCATCGTGCCGTTCAGCCGCGGACCGGAACGTAGCCGCCCGTTCGACGACATCGTGGACGAGGCCCGCGCCCTGGCTGGCGCCGGCTACCGCGAGGTCACGCTGCTGGGACAGAATGTCAACTCGTACGGCCACGACCTCGCGCCCGAGGCGCGCTTCGGCCACATCCGGACCGAGCGCTGGGCCGGGCGACAGCTGGACCTCGGGTCGCGGCCGGACCTTGCCGAGCTCATCCGCGCCATCGACGCGATCCGGACCGCGGACGGCGTGCCGGCGATCCCGCGCCTGCGCTTCGTGACGTCGCACCCGTGGGACCTCTCGGATCGACTGATCGACGCGATGCGCGACTGCCCGTCGGTCGTGGAGCACCTTCATCTGCCGGTCCAGAGCGGGGACGATGCCGTGCTGCGGCGGATGGGCCGCCAGTACACGATCGAGCACTACCAGGAGCGACTGACGCGGATCCGTGAGGCCGTCCCCGGGATCACGATCAGCACGGACGTCATCGTCGGGTTCTGCGGCGAGACAGAGTCACAGTTCGAGGCCACGCTGCGCCTCCTCGAGACCGTCCGCTACGACCAGGTCTTCGCCGCCGCCTACTCGCCGCGCCCCGGCACCCCTTCAGCGCGCCTTCCGGACGACGTCCCGCAGGACGTCAAGCGCCGACGCCTCAACGAGCTGCTGGCGCTGCAGGAGGGGATCGGCGCGATCCGCAACGAGGCATGGCTGGGGCGAACGGTCGAAGTCCTGCTCGAGACCATCGTTCCGCCACGCTCGCACGAGCACGATGTGGCCAACGTCGGAGCGAACGGCCGCCCGGACATCGGGGGCACCCACCTGACCGGCCGAACCCGGGGTCACAAGCTGGTCCACGTCACCGGCGAGGCCGATCTCGTCGGCCGCCTGGTCGACGTGCGAATCGAGCACGCCGGTCCGTACTCGCTGCGCGGGACGCTCGCGTCGGCGTGATCCCCCCGCTCCCAGGGACCCCGCCCGCAGGCCCGGTGCCGCCGCTCCTCGTGCTTGCCGGCGCCACGGCCACCGGCAAGACCGGTCTCGCGATTCGCGTCGCCGAAGCGCTGGCAGGGGAGGGGATCACGGCCGAGATCATCTCGGCGGATTCACGCCAGGTCTTTCGCGGTCTCGACATCGGAACGGCCAAGGCCACGGCGGACGATCGGGCGCGAGTACCGCACCACGGCCTCGATCTCGTCGATCCGGACCAACCGTTCACGGTGGCCGATTACGTCACGCACGCCCGGGATGTCCTGGCCGGCATCGCCGCGAGGGCCGCACCGACGGGCCGCGGCGGCCTGGCCATCCTGGCCGGCGGGACCGGGTTGTACCTGCGCGCCATCGCTCGCGGCCTGGACACGGACGCGCTCCCCTCGGACGCCGCGCTTCGCGCCCGGATCGAGGCGGAACTGATCGAATCCGGCCTCGAAGCGGCGGTCGAACGGCTGGAGACGCTCGCGCCCGCCCTCGCCTCCGGCATCGACCGGCGCAATCCCCGTCGCGTGGCGCGTGCCCTCGAGATCGCCGAGATCCGCGGCGATGCCCCGTTGCCGGCGCCACGCGGCTACTCCGCGCCCCACGCCTGGGTGGGCCTGCGCGTGCTTCCCGAGATTCACGACGGCTGGATCGTCGCCCGGGCGCGCGAGCAATTCGCGAACGGCCTGCTCGAGGAGGCCGCCGCGCTGCGCGAACGGTACGACCCGGCACTTCCAGCGTTCAGCGCGATCGGCTACCGCGAAGCGTGGAGCGTGCTCGACGGCGAAGCCACGCTGGACCAGGCGATCGCCACCGATTCCCAGCGCAATCGCGCGTTCGCGCGCCGCCAGCGTACGTGGTTCCGTGCCGAGCCCGACATCGCATGGCTGGATCCCTCCAAGGCCGATCGACTGGCGGCCATCCTGGCCGTTGCGCGTGAGCTGCTCGGCGCGGCTATCCTTGGCCGCCCATGAGCCGCAGCGATCTCATCGACGTCGCCCCACCCGCCGAACTCGCGTTCCTCGTTGCCGTCGATACCGGCCAGGATCGCGGCTGGACCGCGCCCGATTCGCTCGCCGAGCTGGCGAACCTGTCCGAGACGGCCGGCGCGACCGTCGTCGGCATGGAGTGGCAGAACCGGCGCCACGCCGATCCCAACTGGTACATCGGCAAGGGCAAGGCCGAGGACCTGGTTGCCGCCAAGAATGAGACCGGGTTCGACCTGCTCATCGCGGACGACGAGCTGTCACCGGCCCAGCAGAAGGCACTCGAGAGCCTGCTCAAGGTCAAGGTCATCGACCGGAGCCGGCTCATCCTCGACATTTTCGCGCAGCATGCGCAGACCCACGAAGGCCGCCTCCAGGTCGAACTCGCCCAGCTCGAATACCAGCTCCCGCGACTGACCCGACTGTGGACCCACCTGTCGCGCACCGGCGGCGGGATCGGGACCCGGGGACCCGGCGAGAGCCAGCTCGAGACCGATCGCCGGCTCATCCGCGAGCGGATCAAGAAGATGAAGGAACGGGTCGACCAGGTCCGCCAGGCCCGAGCGACGGCCGCCCGAGGGCGCGAGCGGGGGCTCGTCCCCACCGTCGGCATCGTCGGCTATACGAACGCCGGCAAGTCGACGCTCCTCAATTCGCTCGTCGGCTCGACCGTCGCCCTGGCCGAGGACAAGCTGTTCGCGACGCTCGACCCCACCAGCCGCCAGGTGCGCCTCGGAGACGGCCAGAGCGCGATCATGACCGACACCGTCGGGTTCATCCACAAGCTGCCGCACCAGCTCGTCGACGCGTTCCGGGCCACGCTCGAGGAGGTCAATCGGGCCGACGTGCTCGTCGAGGTCGTCGATGCATCCGATGCCCACTTCGCCGAGCATCGCGCCACCGTGCAGGAGGTGCTCAATGAGCTCGGCGCGGGCGACAAACCTCGCCTGGTGGCGTTCAACAAGGCCGATCTCCTGCCCGCGAACGACAACGGCGTGGCGCACCCGGGCGAAGTCGTGGACGGCGCGGTCTTCCTGTCGGCACTCACCGGGGCCGGACTGGGCGAGTTGCGTGTCGCGATCGCGGATCTCCTGACGTCGCTGTGGGTGGAGATCGATGTTCGCCTGCCATACGCGGCGGGCGAAATCCTGTCGCGAATCCGCGAGCGGGGCTCCGTGGACGCGGAGTACGGCGAACGCGACGTGCACCTCCGCGGGCGCCTGGCGCCCGGGCTCGCCGGCGAGGTCGTGCGCGTGGCCGAGCGATGGGCTGCCGAACAGCGCGACGGGCCGGCTCTGCCGGGATGACGATGCCGGTCCGTCGAGCGGGGCGCCTCGCCCTGGCCGACGGCGGAATCGTTCTCTGGTCGCTCGCTGAGGGACGCAACGGCCGGCGCTGGCGCTGGAACCGTGCAGGCCCAACCGGACTCCTCGAAGTCGGGCTGCTGGAAATCGCCGCGAGCGGTTCCTGCGCACGCCTGGAGCTCTCATCGCCCTCGGGGCTCATGACGATCCATCCCGAGCCGGGGGAGGGGAGTGCCCACGGCAACGTCGTGTCCGATCAGGGCGTCGCCCCGATCCGCATCGCCTGGACGGCCATACACGACATCGCCGTCGCCGGCTCGCCCGTTCCGCGGCTGGCCGTTGCCCACGCGCTCCGCAGTGCGGTCGGGGTAGGGGAGACGACCGTTCGAACGACGGTGATCGTCGATGCCCGGCTCGCGCTCCTGGGGCGACGAGAAACCTGGACGCGAACCGGAGACACGCAATGGGTCGTGCGCGACGCCGATGACCCTGACACAGCCGAGCAGATCGTCACGGTGGGCGCCGACGGACTCCCGCTCGGTATCGAGGGCTCGGCGCCCTCGTGGGCGCTCGAGGAGTAGCGATGGAACGCCTGGACGAGCCCAGATTTCGAGGAACGAGCGGCGTCGCGAACACTTCGTGGATAGGCTGTGGACAGCGTGCTCCGGGAGTCCAAACTTTCCTCGAAAGTCGTGGATAACCACGTAGCCAGGATGGGCGCCGTCGCCTATCGTAGGTCTTGCCCGAAGGGGCCCTGAACCACTAGTGATCCGGTCGGTGCTTGCACCGGCGACTGCATCCAGTGCTTGCATCGGATGTGGGGAACATCAAGGGATCGGCGGTTCCTTCGGGCATTTCGTTGTGCCCGGCATGATCATGCTGCTGCCAGTGCGTTGCCGCCGGCCCGCCTCTCCCTCGACCGAGGCCTACACGAGATGACCACCATCCAGTCCCGCCACGACTCCGAACTGGAGCCCGAGGCCATCCGGTCGGCCCTCGATCGCATCCACCCGGCCTTCACCGGCTCGCCCCAGTTCGTTCATGAGGGCCTGTCCCTGCGTGCCGGCGTCCCCGTCGTCGTGAAGGTGGAGTCCGTCAACCCGATCCGCTCCTTCAAGGGCCGCGGAACCTGGCTCGCGGTGCGCGAGCTGGCAGGGGCGGGGAAGATCGGGCCCGAACGGGCGGTCGTGGCCGCGTCCACGGGCAACTTCGGCCAGGGGCTCGCGTTCGCCGGGCGAGCGCTCGGGATCCCGGTCGTGGTGTTCGCCGACGAGCACGCGAACCCGACCAAACTCGGGCGCATGCGCGCCTTCGGGGCCACGGTCATCCAGTCGGGCCACGACTTCGACGCCGCCCGGGCGCTTTCGGAGACGTACGCCCGCGAGAAGGGCGTGCACCTGCTTGTCGATGGCGAGGAGCCCTGGGTCGCCACCGGTGCGGGAACACTGGCCGTGGAGCTGACCGACGGCGCCGCGGCGGGCACCGTCCCGGAGCTCGCCACGGCCTACATCCCCGTAGGGAACGGGGCGTTGATCGTGGGTATCGGAGCGTGGCTGCGCGGGGCGTCGCCGGGGACGCGGGTCGTCGGCGTCCAATCCGACGCGGCGCCCTCGATGACCATGTCGTGGCGGCAGGGGAGCCCGATCGAGACCGCGTCGGCCGCGACGTTCGCCGAGGGCATCGCGACCCGCGTCCCGGTCCCCGAGGCGCTCGACATGATGGTCGGACGGGTCGACGAGATGCTGCTCGTCTCGGAGGAGGCGCTCCACGCGGGGCAGGCGGAGCTCACCGAGGCCCTCGGGATCACGGTTGAAGGTGCTGCCGCCGCATCGTGGGCGGCGCTCCTGGCCGATCCGGCGCGGAGGGCGGGTCCGGCATTCGTGCTGGTCAGCGGGAGCAACGTCGAACCGCGGTAGGGCGTCGCAGCCGCGGACTGGCGCTACCGCCTCTCGTGACGCGCTGGCGTCCTGCGCGTCACACGGGCATGAACCTGGCGACCATCCGTGGGGAAGCTGGCGGCCGAATCGAGGGGGCTGCGCTTGTCGCGCTTGGGCTCCTGGGCATGGCCGCGCTGGTCCACCCAGCCCGGCCGCTCGCCATGGCGATCCTCGTCGGCATGTTCCTGATCCTGCGGACCCGTGACCCGGCGGCTGCGCGAATCGTGGCCGCGGCCCTCCCGGTGAGCGTCGCGCTGAGCTGGGGTGCGAGCGCCGCGCCCATCTCGCTGCCGGGGGACTGCGTCGATCCGTTCGCTCCGGTAGCCATGTGGCGCCTGTACGAGATGCTCGCCGTCGTCGGCACGCTCGGTGCGCTGATCGGGCTCGGCCAGTTCGACCGGAAGGTCGTCCCGTTCGTTCGCCCCGCACCGGTTCTCGTGGGCGCCCTGGCCATCGCAGCGGGCGTCGTGGCCGGCGCGTCCCTGCTGGCGGGCCCCGTGGCCGCCGGGCCGTTCTTCGGGTCGTTCGTCCTCGAGCTGGCGCCGCTCGCGATTGTCCCGGCGCTCGTGTTCGCGGTCTCGAACGCGATCGCGGAGGAGGTCGCCTACCGCGGGGTCCTGCGGGTGGGGCTGGCTCCGGCGCTCGGGGCCCTCGGCGCCAACGTGGCCCAGGCTGCGATCTTCGCGCTGGCCCACAGCGGCCCCGACTTCGTCGGCTCGCCGCTGCCGGTCATGGCCTCGATGTTCGCCGGCGCGCTGCTGGCAGGAGCCATCGCCGCGCGGACCCGATCACTGCTCGTACCAATCGCGCTGCATGCCGCGTTCGACCTGCCGATCTTCTTCTACTGGGCGTGCCGGCTCGGATGACGGCCGGATCGCGCCCACAGGATCGCGACCGGAAACAATCGCGACCGGAACGCAATTGACGGACGGGCGCCGGCCTCCTATCGTGAAGCGAGCGAAGGGGAGTATCCTCTGGGTCCGCGGCGTCATGCCGGCCAAGAGATTGGCCCGCTGCGACCGGCGATGGGCGACCATCGCCAGGAGAGACCTTCGGCCGTCGTGCCGGAGGTCTTGTCATGTCTGCCGAACTCATCCCGTGGGTCGTGCTTGCCGTCGTCGTCGGCTCGATGCTCGCGCTCGACCTGCTCGTGCTCCACCGTGACGCCCGTCCGGTACCCCTCCGCGAAGCTGCCGGTTGGAGCGCCGTGTGGGTCACGCTCTCCCTCTGCTTCGGGGCGTTCGTCGCCCTGACACGCGGCGGCGAGTCCGGGGGCGAGTACCTCGCCGGCTACATCATCGAGCTGTCGCTGTCGGTCGACAACGTCTTCGTCTTCGCCCTGATCTTCGCCGCGTTCGCCGTCCCGGCCGCCTACCAGCACCGACTGTTGTTCTGGGGGATCCTCGGCGCGATCGTATTCCGGGCCCTGTTCATCGCGGCCGGGACGGCCATCCTGGCGGCCGCCCACTGGGTCCTCTATCTGCTGGGCGTCCTGCTCGTCGTCACCGGGATCCGCCTCGCCCGCTCGCGAGGGCATGCGGTCCAGCCCGAGAAGAACCCCGTCCTTCGCATCTTTCGGCGGTTCGTCCCGATGACCGAGGG
>JANNUK010000576.1:0-3821 GCA_031395155.1 Chloroflexota bacterium
GGCCGCGGCGATGAGCGCCCGGACATCGGCCACGCCCGACATGACCGCCGACAGGGTGGAGAAGTGGGCGCCCACGGCCTCGGCGAGCAACCGGGCCAGGCTGGTCTTGCCGGTCCCCGGCGGCCCCCACAGCAGGAGCGAGGCCAGATGGCCGCGGGCGATCGATCGGCGCAGCGGACCCCGATCGCCGACGAGGTGGTCCTGGCCGACGAACTCGTCGAGGCTCCGTGGCCGCATCCGGGCGGCGAGGGGCTGGCGCTCGGGCGGGGGCTGGAACAGCGCTTCCGGGCGGGCTCCGACTGGACGGCGCGACGGCATGCGGCCAGTCTACGCGGGCGCCCGACTCAGATCGCGAAGACCCCGAAGACGTTGATCAGCAGGTGCAGCCCGAGCAGCGCCCCGAACATGATCGCGGCGACGAGCGCGATCCTGCGGACATCGCGGGCAACGTACGCATACTCATGGGCGGCGCGGACCGAGAGCGGTTCCGATGAGACGCTCGCAAGACCCCGGCTCCGGACGGGGCGGGGCGCACTGGCGCGCCGGATGGCGGCGTTGGCCGCCTGCTCCTGGGCCACGATCTGGGCCTCGAGCTCGGCGGCGCGCGCCAGCTCGGCGTCGGTCAGGGTGGAGCGGCGCGATGCGGTTCCGTCGGTCTTCGGCGGCGTGACGGGCCGGTCCAACGGACGGCGCCGGCCCGGACGGCCCGAGACGCGCGAGCGCTTCGCCATGGTGTCGATCGGCCTCCTGGGTGGATCGGTCGCCGGCCGGACGGCGCGAACGACGCGGCCCGAAGGATAGCATCGGCGCCGGACACGTTCCGGGTGAGTGGCCTGCGCTACACTCGGGGTCACCCAGAACGGAGGTCCCTCCCATCGATCTCGACGCCCTCCTCGGCCCGTATCTCGCCCCGATCGTCGTCGGGCTGGCCGTGGTCTCGATCGCACTGTTCCTCATCGTCATCGGACTGTGGCGGCGCACCGTGCGACTGTCGCGGCGCATCCACGGGCTGACCCGCGGGACGGATGGACGTCCCCTCGAGACCGTCCTGGACGCGCATCTCGAGAAGGTCTTCGCCGTGTCGCGCAGCGTCGACGATTTGGGCCAGCGCACGCGCCACCTCGAGCGGCAGGGCCTGCTGGCGATCCAGCGGATCGGCCTCGTCAGGTTCAATCCCTTCGAGGACACCGGCGGGAACCAGAGCGTTGCCCTGGCCCTGCTCGATGCGAACGGCGACGGCGTCATTCTGAGTTCCCTGCACGCACGCTCGGGGACGCGGGTCTACGGCAAGGCCGTGACCGGGGGCCGGGCCGAGGGTGCGGTCTCGGACGAGGAGGCCGCGGCCCTCCGCTCGGCGCTGGAGCCGCCGCCGCCCGGATCCCGGCCGGCGGTCTGACAGCCAAGCTGTCACGGGACGCGGCGATGGTTCGGCCATGTCCGCACTGCCCGATCCGCCCCTCGCGACCATGAGTCGCGCACGAACCGCCCACGAGCCCGTCCCGCTCGACCAGCTTCCGGTCTGGGCCGGGTTCGACGTCGAGGCCACGCCCGTCGGTGATCCCCCGAGCGGTCTCGATGCGCTCCTGGGCGGTCTCAATCCGGAGCAGCTGCGGGCCGTCACCCACGGTCCCGGCCCGCTTCTCGTGGTCGCCGGTGCCGGCACCGGCAAGACCCAGGTCATCACCCGACGGATCGCGTGGCTGGTCGCCACGCGACGCGCACTGCCGTCGGAGATCCTCGCGCTCACCTTCACGGACAAGGCCGCCGAGGAGATGGCCACCCGGGTCGATGAGCTCGTTCCCTACGGATTCACCGACACGGGGATCAGCACCTTCCATGCCTTCGGCGATCGGCTGATCCGGGAGTTCGCCCTCGAGGCGGGACTGCCCACCGACCTGCGGGTCCTCTCCCGCGCCGAGGTGGTGATCTTTCTTCGCGAGCGCCTGTTCGAGTTCGACCTGGACCGCTATCGGCCGCTGGGCGATCCCACGCGCTTCCTCGCTGCGCTGGCCGCCCACTTTTCGCGCTGCAAGGACGAAGACGTTTCGCCGTCGATCTACCTCGATCACGCCGAGCGGGCGATGGCGGCCGCGCCAGCCGACGGGGATCCTGCCGCCCGTGAGGCGGCCACAAAGCAGCTTGAGCTGGCCCGCGCGTTCGGCCGGTATCAGGACCTGCTCGCAGCAGCGGGATGCCTCGACTTCGGAGACCAGGTGGCCATGGCCCTCGGGCTGCTGCGGTCGTCGCCATCGATCCGCTCCCAGGTAGCGGCACGATTTCGATACATCCTGGTCGATGAGTTCCAGGACACCAACCGGGCCCAGGCCGAGGTCGTGGCGCTCCTCGCGGAGCCGCATCGCAATATCACGGTGGTCGGCGACGACGACCAGTCGATCTACAAGTTCCGCGGAGCCGCCATCAGCAACATCCTGGAGTTCCAGGAGCGCTACCGCGGCGCCCGGACGGTGATCCTCAGGCGCAATTATCGATCCCTGGGGCCCATCCTCGATGCCGCGCATCGGCTCGTCCGGTTCAACGACCCGGACCGCCTGGAGGCCCGGGGCGGTTTCAGCAAGGTGCTCCGCCCGGAGCGGACGGTGCGCGATCCCGCGCCGGTTCGCCACGAGGCATTCGCGACCGCGTCCGACGAGGCCGACTGGATCGCCACCGAGATAGCCCGCAGGATCGACGACGGAGCGCGACCACGCGACCACGCCGTGCTGGTCCGCGCGAACGCCGACGCAGACGGGGTGCTGCGCAGCCTGAACATGGCCGGCGTGCCGTGGCGCTTCTCGGGCACGACCGGGCTCTACGCGCGCCCCGAGGTCCGGATCCTGCTCGCATTTCTACGGGCGATCGCGGATCTGTCTTCGAGCGTCGACATCTACGCGCTCGCTGCGTCCGACGTGTATGCGCTGGGCGGCGAAGACCTCACGACGATCGTTGCCACGGCCCGGCGCCGAAACCGCTCGGTCTGGGAGTTGATCGAGGAGCTGGACCGACAGCCCGGCATCCTGCGCATCTCCGAGGCCTCCCGGGCGGCCGTGAAACGCCTGGTGGGAGACCTGCGTTCGTTCTCGAGGATGGCCCACGAGCAGCCCGCGGGGCAGGTCCTGTATGCGTTCCTTCGGGACACGGGCCAGCTGGCCAGGCTGGCGGCAGCCGACACGCCGGCCGCGGAGGAGGCTCTCCGCAACATCGGGCGGTTCTTCGAGATCGTGCGGGCCCAGTCGACGCTGCTGGCAGACGATCGCGCGGTGTTCGTCGCCGGACACCTCGCCACATTGATCGGCGCGGGCGACGACCCGCCCACCGCCGAACTGGACCCCGCGGCCGACGCCGTGGCGGTGTTGACGGTACACAAGGCCAAGGGCCTCGAGTTCCCGGTGGTGTTCGTGCCGGGCATGGTCGCGGGCCGCTTTCCGGGGACGTCGCGGCGCGAGCCCCTGGAGATTCCTGAAGCGCTCATCCGCGATGTCCTGCCGGGCGGTGACGCCCATCTCCGCGAGGAGCGGCGCCTGTGCTACGTCGCGCTGACCCGTGCTCGAGACGAGCTGATCCTGTCTCACGCGGCCGACTATGGCGGCGCTCGCGCGCGGCGGGTGTCCCCGTTCGTCCTCGAGGCGCTGGATCTGCCGGTGGCGGAGTCCGCGCCCGGCTCCGGGGCCGTGCGTCTGGCATCGACCGAGCGGCTGGCCACCTTTGGGTCGCCGGTCGCACCCGTTCCCGCGGTTCGGCGCGACCGGGATGGGCCGTTGACGCTCAGCTATTCCGCGATCGACGCCTATCTGACCTGTCCACAGCGGTATCGCTACGCCCAC
>JANNUK010000459.1:0-1872 GCA_031395155.1 Chloroflexota bacterium
GTGGCTGCCCTTCACGATCTCCGTGACCTTGAACGGTCCCGTGCCGATCGGCTTCTGCACGTAGTCGGTCAAGGTGTTGAGATCCTGGCCATCCAGCAGGTGCTTGGGCGCGATCGCGATGTTGTAGCCGAGCTGGATCGGGAGCGAGGAGTACGGCTTGTCGAGGATCAGCTTGACGGCGTGGTCGTCGACGATCTGCACCTCCTTCAGTCCGGCGAGAGCGCTACGGAAGAGGGCGTTGACCTTTGGGTTCACGATGTTCTCGAGCGTGAACTTCACGTCGGCGGCGCTGAAGGGTTTGCCGTCGTGCCATTTCACCCCCGGGCGGAGCTTGAAGGTCCACGAGAGGCCATCCGGCGCCGGCTCCCAGCTCGTCGCAAGGTCCGGCACCGTGCGCATGGTGCCGGGCTCGTACTTGGTCAAGGTGCTCCAGACCGGCTTCGCGGCCATGATCGTGGAGAGTTGGCCGGCCCAGGTGAACGGATTAAAGGTGGGGTCGGAGATCAGTGCGAGGGACATCTGACCGCCGCGCTTGGACGCGCCGCCTGTCGGCTGCTGCGATACCGCAGCGGGACCTGTCGGCGCCCCCGGGGCGCAGGCCGCCAGGAGCGATGCGCCCGCGACGAGAGTGGCACGGCGGAGCAGCACACGACGGGTGATCTGGCCGGAGTCGTTCATCTTACGATCCTCTCTCTCTAGCGAGTCCCTAGCGGCGGGTTTGGAACGGATCGAGCGCGTCGCGCAGAGCGTCGCCTAGGCTATTGAAGGCCAACACGGCCAGCAGGATCATCGCTCCCGGATAAAAGGCCAAGTCGGTCCTGCTCCAGATGAAATTCTGCGCGCCCGAGAGCATGTTACCCCAGGTGGGAGTGGGCGGCGCTATGCCGAGCCCCAAGTACGAGAGTGCCGATTCCGTGAGGATCGCGTTGGCCACGCCGAGCGACGCGGCCACGATGGTCGTCGGGGCTGCCTGAGGAAGAACGTGGCGCAGGATGATCCGTCCGTCACCGACACCAAGGCTACGCGCCGCCGTCACGAACTCCTGGGGCTTGGTCCGCAGGACCTCGCTGCGCACGACACGCGCCACGACCATCCACTGGGTGAGGCCGATGACGAGTACGACGTTCACGATGCTCGCGCCGAACACCGCGAGGATGATCAGCGCAAGGAAGAACGTGGGTACCACGAGCATGCCATCCGTGACACGCATGAGGATGCCATCGGTCCAGCCGCCGAAGTATCCAGCAAGAGCACCGACCAGGGTCCCGATGGCGACGCCGATGAGCATCGCCGTCAGGGCCACCAGCAGCGAGACGCGGGCGCCGTAGAGAAGCCGTGCCCATACGTCGCGGCCGATCTCGTCCGTACCGAGCGGATGCTCCACCGAAGGGGTCGCGAGTTGGTTCAGCAGGTCGATCTCATCGGGGGAGCTCCGGGCGACCACCGGCGCCAGGATGGCCAGCAGTCCGATCACCACGAGGAACACGCCTGCCCCGACGGCCATTCGATTCCGCCGGAAGGAGCGCCACATGAGCTGCCACGCTTTTGCGTATTCCGGCTGGGCTGTTGGCGCAGCCAGGGGACTCGAGGTGGTCTTGAGTGCCCTCGTCAGCCGGCCGTTGCTCACCTTCAGGCTCGGCCGAGCCGGATACGCGGGTCCAGCACGCCATAGGCGAGGTCAGTCAGTAGGTTGGCGGCCACGACAATAAACGCGACCACGACGATGATGCCCATGATGAGCGGATAGTCCCGCGTAAAGGCGGCCTCGACAGCGAGACGACCCATGCCTGGCCAGGCGAAGACGGCCTCGGTGATAGCGGCGCCTCCCAGGACCCGTGGCACCAACACCCCAAGGACGGTGACGTAGGGGAT
>JANNUK010000533.1:0-4736 GCA_031395155.1 Chloroflexota bacterium
CCTGTTTACGCGGAGTGCGTGTGCCGCGATGCCGGAGAGCAGCGATCGGTGCTCCAGCACTCCTACAACTGGTGAAGGCGCAGATGGTTGGGTCGCACGGTGCCCGCCTGGCGATTCCGGGCCCCGTACGGTTCGGGGCCCAAAGACCGTTCGGGCCCGCGTTGACACTGAACCACCGGTGGGCTACGGTCCGCCCACGCACATGAAGCACTGGTTCTACTTTCGACGCCCGGCATGAAGGCCCCAGGTCCGTAAGGACCGAGGAGCACGGTTCGTGCCGGGAGAGCAGAGGCGACAGACCTCTGCTTTTTTTGTTTCCCGGCGGCGCGAACCGGTCGGCGATGGGACGATGCGTGACGATGACGGTGGTACGAGCGGCGACCGATCGCAAGATCGACTGACCGACTGACCGACTGACAGGAAGGATCGACGACACGATGTTCGTGGTCATGGCTCCAGCAGCAAGCGAGGCAGAGCTGCTCGGCGTCAAGAGCGTCATCCTCGCCGAGGGCCTCAGCCCGTACGAGCACGCCGGTTCCGATCGGATCGCGATCGCCGTCGTCGGCGAGATCGGGAAGCGCAAGGCCGCTCTCATCGAGCGTCTCGCGGCGCTCGCGGGCGTCGCGTCCGTGACCCCGATCAATCGACCCTTCAAGCTTGCGTCGCGCGAGTTCCAGCCGGACGACACGGTCATCCGCGTCCTCGACGCCGTGGTCGGCGACGGGAGTCTGACCGTGATGGCGGGCCCGTGCTCCGTGGAGAGTCGCGACCAGCTGTTCGAGACGGCGGCCGGGGTCAAGGCGGCCGGTGCAACGATCCTGCGCGGCGGCGCGTTCAAGCCGCGGACCAGCCCGTACTCGTTCCAGGGCCTCGGCGTCGAGGCGCTCCGCTACCTCGCCGAGGCGCGCGAGGAGTTCGGCCTTCCCGTGATCACCGAGGTCATGGAGCCGAGCCAGGTCGACATCGTGGCCGAGTACGCCGACATCCTCCAGATCGGCACGCGGAACATGCAGAACTATTCGCTCTTGACGGCGGTGGGTCGCGTGGCCCGGCCGGTGATGCTCAAGCGCGGCTACGGGGCCACGGTCGAGGAGTGGCTCATGGCCGCGGAGTACATCATCAGCTCCGGCAATCCCAACGTGATCCTGTGCGAACGGGGAATCCGGACGTTCGAGACGTACACCCGGAACACGATGGACCTGTCGGCCGTGCCCGTCGTCCACAGCCTGACCCACCTGCCGGTCATCGTCGACCCGTCGCATGCGACCGGCAAGCGCTGGCTGGTGAAGCCACTCGCGCTCGGCGGTGTCGCGGTGGGCGCGGACGGCGTCATGGTCGAGGTCCACCCACGGCCCGACGAGGCACTCTCGGACGCCGAGCAGCAGCTGACGATCCCGCAGTTCGCCGACATGATGGCGTCCGTCGGCATGGTCCACCGCTACCTTCGCGACCAGCCGCACGACCCGGTCGATCCTGCGTCCGCGATGGTTGCGGGCGACGACGGCCTGAGCCGGCACTAGCAGCATGAACGGCCTCGACGCGGGCGTCGCAGCAGGCGGCGCCGGAGCCGCCACACCGCGCGATTCCCTCGTCGCGCCCGCCGCGCGCCTTCGCGGCTCGCTCACCCTGCCCGGCGACAAGTCGATCAGCCACCGCGCGCTGATGCTGGCGATGCTGGCGCGGGGGGAGAGCCGGATCGCGCGCGCCGGGGACGGCGGCGATGTCCGCTCGAGCGCTGCGATCGCAGCGGCACTGGGGGCGACCGTGGAGCGTTCCCCGAACGACGACGGAACGGCGGACTACCGGGTGGACTCGCCGGGCGCCGGCGAACTCCGGCAACCGCGGGCGACCCTGGACTGCGGCAACTCGGGGACCAGCCTGCGGCTCTTCGCCGGGATTCTCGCTGGCCTCCCGATGACCGTGGTCCTCGATGGCGACGAATCGTTGCGACGGCGCCCGGTCGCCCGTATCATCGAACCGCTGCGCTCGATGGGCGCAGTGCTCCGCGCCCGTGACGGCGATTCCCGTCCGCCCCTGACCGTGGTGGGCCGTTCCCCGCTTCGGGGAATCGATCACGTCGCCCGCGTGCCGAGCGCCCAGGTCAAGTCGGCCATCCTCCTGGCGGGGTTGCGAGCCGAGGGCTGGACGAGCGTCAGCGAATCGGTCGCCACGCGCGACCACACCGAGCGGATGCTTCGGGCGCGCGGCGTGCTGGTTCGTCGCGACGTCGCACCGGACGGCGCGGTGAAGGTCGGACTCGAGGGAGGGGCGGACGTGCAGGCCATCGACGAGCGGGTGCCGGGGGATGTCTCCGCCGCTGCGTTCTGGCTGGTCGCGGGCTCCATCCATCCCGATGCCCAGTTGACCATCGTCTGCGTGGGCCTGAACCCGACCCGCCGGGCCATCGTCGACCTCCTTCGGGCGATGGGTGCGGACATCGACGAGCGCGCGAACGGCCGCAACGGTTCGTCCGAGGACGATGGCGTCGGGGAGCCCGCGGCCGACCTGGCCGTCCGATCTTCGGAGCTTCGCGCCATCGATGTCGGTCCGTCCGACGTAGCCGCCGCGATCGACGAGATTCCGATCCTGTGCCTCGCAGCGACGCAGGCGAGAGGCACCACGCGAATCCGGGGCGCGGGTGAGTTGCGCCACAAGGAGTCGGATCGGATCGCCGGGATTGCCGCCGGGCTCGCGGCCCTCGGGGCGCGGATCTCCGTGGACGGCGACGACATCACCATCGACGGACCCACGCCGCTTCGGGGGGCGCCGACGGACAGCCTCGACGATCACCGTCTCGCGATGACCTTCGCCGTCGCGGCCCTCATTGCGACCGGGTCGACGACGGTCGCTCGATCGTCGAGCGCCGCGATCTCCTATCCATCGTTCTTCGCGGATCTCGAAAGGATCGGCTCATGACCAAGCGCGTCGTCCTCATCGGCCACCCCGTCGCCCATTCGCTCTCCGGGGCGATGCAGCAGGCGGCGTTCGACGCTCTCGGGATCGGCGCCACGTATGAGCTCTGGGACCGCGCCCCGATCGCGCTCGCCGACGCAATCAACGAACTTCGCACGGGCGACTTCCTCGGTGCCAACCTGACGATCCCGCACAAGGAGCGGGTCGTCCCGATGATCGACCGCCAGACCGAGGACGCCCAGGCCACCGGCGCGGTCAACACGATCACGCGCGAGGGAAAGCGGCTGATCGGCCACAACACGGACGTCGCGGGCTTCAAGTTCGCCCTCGACCAGTTGGTCGGCAAGCAGAAGATGCCGCGCCAGGCGGTCGTCCTGGGCGCGGGCGGCGGCGCGCGCGCGGTGGTCCACGGTCTGATCACCGAAGGGTTTCAGCGGGTCATCGTCTTCAATCGGCACCTGCATCGGGCTGAGGGCCTGGTCCGGCACTTCTCGCGGAGTGCCGCTCACATGGAGCTGAAGGCCATGCCCTGGCACGACTCGATCATCGAAGCCGAGCTGGCCAAGACGAAGGTGCTGGTGAACGCCACGTCGATCGGACTCGTGGGCGACGACATCCCGGTTCCCGCCGGGATCCTCCCCGCGGATCTGCTCGTCCTGGACTTGATCTACCGGACGACCGCCCTGCTGCGGGCAGCCGAGGAAACCGGGTCGCGGACGCAGGACGGCGAGTCGATGCTGCTCCACCAGGGCGCGGCCGCGTTCACGCTGTGGACCGGGCAGCCGGCCCCGCTCGAGGTGATGCAGGAGGCGTTGGCGACGGCCCGTGCCGTGGGGCTGCGGTCGGCCGAGGGCGAGCCCACCGGTGCGCCGGGCGAGGCACCCGGCGACGACGCGACCGGAGCGCCGGCCGCGGTCGCGGCGGCCGAGTAGCCCGCTCGGCCCGCGCGTGGTGGGATCGTTTCGCTTTCTCACGGCCGGTGAGTCGCACGGGCGGATGCTGGGTGTCACCCTGGAGGGCGTCCCGGCCGGCCTGGCGCTGAACGCCGACGTCATTGCCGTCGACCTGGCCCGTCGCCAGCGTGGCTACGGCCGCGGTGCACGCCAGGCGATCGAGCAGGACCGCGCCGAGATCGTGTCCGGGGTTCGCCACGGGCTGACACTCGGCTCGCCGATCCTGCTCCTCGTCGCGAACCGCGACTGGGAGAACTGGACCCGGGTCATGCAGGTGGAGCCGCTCTCCGAGGAGGAGGCCGCAGAGCTTGCCGCACTCTCCGAGGGAGGCGACAAGCGGGCGACCCCGGTGACGCGCGTGAGACCCGGACACGCAGACCTGGCAGGGGCGCTGAAGTACGGGTTCAGCGACGTCCGCAACGTGCTGGAGCGGGCATCCGCGCGGGAGACCGCCGCCAGGGTCGCGGCCGGGGCGGTGGCTCGCGCGTTCCTCGCCGAACTCGGCATCGAGGTCTGGTCGTTCACGGCGGAGGTGGGCGGCGTCGCCGTGGATCCGGCAGCCTGTACCCGCAGCCGTGCGGAGGCAGACGCGTCGCCGCTCCGCTGCCCCGATCCGGGGGCCGAGGACCGGATGATCGCCAGGATCGACGAGGCCCGTGCCAACGGCGACACCGTCGGCGGCGTGTTCGAGGTCGTGGTTCATGGCCTGCCGATCGGCATCGGCTCCTACGTCCACTGGGACCGCCGCCTCGACGCGGCCCTCGCGGCCGCCGTGATGAGCATCAACATCGTCAAGGGCGTGGAGTTCGGCCTCGGGTTCGAACAGACCCGGCGGTTCGGGTCGGCCGTCCACGACGTCATCGAGGGACG
>JANNUK010000536.1:0-2010 GCA_031395155.1 Chloroflexota bacterium
ATCGTCGACCTGGGCGTGATGGTCCCAGCGGCAAAGATCCTGGAGACCGCCCGCGAGGTGGGCGCCGATGCCATCGGTCTGTCCGGACTCATCACACCGTCGCTCGAGGAGATGTCGTTCGTCGCGTCCGAGATGGAACGGGAGGGCTTCACCATCCCGCTGCTCATCGGTGGCGCGACCACGTCGCGAACCCACACGGCGGTGAAGATCGAACCGCGTTATTCCGGTCCGGTGGTCCACGTCCTCGACGCGTCGCGCGCCGTCGGAGTCACCTCCGCGCTCGTCGACAAGGACCGTCGGGACGCGTTCGCCGCGGACATCCGCACCGAATACGAGCGAGTCCGCGTTGAGCGCGGAGCGCGCACGGAGCGCGAGGAACGGCATCCGCTGGCCGAAGCGCGGCGTCACCGCTACGCCATCGACTGGTCGGCCACGACGCCGCCCCGTCCGTCGTTCCTCGGGCTGCGCACATTCCTCGATCACCCGCTCGAGGACCTCGTCGACCGTATCGACTGGACGCCGTTCTTCGCCACGTGGGAGTTGAAAGGCCGCTACCCCCAGATCCTGTCCGACGCCACCGTCGGCGCAGCGGCCCGGTCCCTTCACGAGGACGCCCTCGCCCTCCTGGAGCGGATCGTGCGCGATCGGCTGCTGAGCGCCCGGGCCGTCGTTGGGTTCTGGCCGGCGAACGCAGTCGGTGACGACATTGAGCTGTACAGCGACGAGCGCCGGGCCGGCGCTGCCGGCGTCATTCACACGCTTCGCCAACAGATGGTGAAGCCGCCCGGACGACCCAACCTCGCGCTCGCCGATTTCGTGGCCCCACGCGAAACGGGAGTCGCGGATTACGTGGGCGGCTTTGCGGTCACAGCCGGGCACGGCCTCGAGGCGCTGGTCACCGAGTTCGAGGCCGCCCACGACGACTACAGCTCGATTCTTGCCAAGGCCCTGGCCGATCGCCTCGCGGAGGCCTTCGCGGAGCGCCTACACGAGCTGGTTCGGCGAGAGTTGTGGGGTTATGCGCCCGACGAGACCCTCGACAACGAGGCAATGATCGGCGAGGCGTACCAGGGGATCCGGCCGGCCCCGGGCTATCCGGCCTGTCCGGAGCACACCGAGAAGGGCCCGTTGTTCGAACTGCTGCAGGCGCCGGAGCGGGCTGGCATCCAGCTGACGGAGTCCTTCGCGATGTGGCCCGCGGCGGCCGTCTCCGGTTACTACTTCTGGCACCCGGAGAGTCACTACTTTGGCCTCGGCCGGATCGGCCGCGACCAGCTGGAGGACTACGCGCGCCGCAAGGGAATGGCCGTCGACGTGGCCGCTCGATGGCTGTCCTCGAACCTGGCCGACGACTGAACGACCCGGAGCGTGAAAAACGAGCGGTGCGCTCGGCGCACCGCTCGTGAGGTTCCTGCGTTCGACCCCTCGGGGGCGGTCGAGGCCCTCAGTTCAGCCCTTCGATCGACGGAAGGGGTTGCGACTCTCCTTGATGAGCGATCGATCGCGGAGCCGACCCTGGATCTCGCGCTCACGGGCCTGAGCGAGGAGCCGCGAGGACAAGGGGTCCGGGATGAACGAATGGCCCTCGGTGTCGTCGTCCGAGCCGTCGACCTTGGCCAGGCGGCGGCGATGGCCCTCGGTGTCGTCTTCTGCGATGCGCTTCTTCGCCATGGCGATTTCTCCTTGATGGGCTACTCGGCGTGGTGCTGCCACCCGCCCATCTTGGACACGTCACAAGCGCGCGTCCAGCCCAGATGTGACCCGTGGCCTGTCACATGCACGACGTTTCGCCTGTCGAGCGGGCGCCTTCCGGCGCTCGCGCGGTTTCAGTTTCGGGCGACCGGCCGCATCGGATAGACGCCCACGACAATCGGGGTGCGCGGATCCATCGACAGCTCGTAGCCGATGTCGCCGGCGCGCAGCAGGTCCTGGAGGAGGCGCGCCTCGGGGGCCGGCAGCCCGACGAAAATGCGGCCAGCGTCGAGGTCGACGGGGCTGACGTCGTCCTCC
>JANNUK010000573.1:0-4867 GCA_031395155.1 Chloroflexota bacterium
ACTGCGTCGAGGGCGGCCTGGGGCGCCGCACTTGATGGACCCGATGGCAACGTCGTGTCGGTGTGGCGGCCCAGCGAGATAGCGCTCGCGGACCAGTTATCGTGTGGTCACGGGGCACTCCGAGACGTGGCCGCAGCGTCCCCCCGCTTCGGCGCACCTGCCAGGGCCGCGTCGAGCCGGGCGAGCAGCGGCGCGGCGCCGAGCCGGGTGAAGATCTCGCGGGCCTCGTCTGCCGCTGCCCGTGCGCTCGGTTCGTCCGGCCCGATCAGGCTCGCAACGTCAAGCTGGCAGAGCCCCAGCTGCACGGCCCAGCCCGCGTCGCGCCAGAGAGCGGCCGCATCGAGGTACCCCGCGATCGCTGCCTCGCGCTCACCGGCGAGCGACGCGAGGGCCGCCCGGACGGTTCGCCGGCCGGCGTCGAACCATCGGCCACGCCGGTCGGCCGCGACCATGCGATCCAGCGCCTCCCGGACACGGTCCGCGTCACCCAGCCAGGCCGCGGCCCGGGAACCCAGGAGCGAGCCAGCGTGCGCCAGGCGGAGACTCTCCGTCGCCGCCGCTGTGGCCTCAGCGTAGGCCTCCTCGAGGTGCCCCTCAGCCAGTGCCACCTCAGCCACCACGCTTCGGTACGAGGCGAGATGCGTGGGATGCGTGACGCCCGCGAGGTGCGCCTTGCCCAGCGCGAGCCGCTCCCCAGCGGTAGCGGCATCGCCGCGGTAGGCGGCGATCAGCGCGAGGAGGTCGTTGAGGTGCTCTCTCTGGTGGAAAACGAGCTCGCCCTCGTCGAGGGCGTCGATCATGGTCAGCACGCCGTCCCAGTCACCGAACTGGTAGGTCTCCGAAATCATGTCAAACGTGAACACGCTCACCGATTCGCGGTCGCCTGTCCTGCGGGCGAGTTCCAGGCCGACCTTCCGGAGCCCTTGCGCGACAGTCGGGTCGTCGAAGGATTCGAGGTCGGCGAGCCAACTGCGCGCCCGGAGTTCGGAGGCGACGAGCACATGCCGCTCGGCCAGCGCCAGCGCCCCGCTGAACAGCGCTCGACTCTCACGAGGACGACCCTGTGACCAGGCGGCCGAGCCTCGCGTGATCAGGGCATCGACGATCACGGGAACCAGGTCGAGACGCTCGGCGGCGGCGATCGCCCGGTCTGCCCACGCAAGCGCGGGGACCGTGTCGTCGTGGTCGACGTAGGCCCGTGCGAGCTGAGCGCGAAAGGACGCGACCTCGGGGTCGGACTCCAGCGAGGAGAGGCCGGACAGCGCGCCCTCCAGGGCGGCGATCGCCGGCTCCAGGCGCAGGAGCTCGATGAGTGTCGTCCCCAGCCTGGCGGTGGCGCGGGCGGCCGCGATCGAGTCGCCCTGCTCCCGGTGCCATGCGATCACCTCGTTCAGGTAGCGTTCGGCGACCTCGTACTTGCCGGCTGCATGCGCAGCCTCGGCCGCCCGTTCCTCCAGCGCAGCGTGCTCAGCTGGATCGTTCGTCGTCCGGAGTGCCTGGTCGAGATAGCCGAGCGCCTGGTCGTGCGAGTGAAGGGCGGTCGCGCGCTCGGCCGCATCGCGCAAGGCGACGCGCGCCCTGGCCGCCAAGGCCTCGGCTTCCGACCCCATGGGGCCGGCCTCGCTCGCGGCGAGGTAGTGGCTGGCGATCATCCCCGCCAGCTCGTCCTGCCCGAATGCCTCGAGATAGCGCGCCGTGGCGAGATGCCGGGCGAGGCGTTCCTTCCGGGCGAGGGTGGCGTACGCGACCTCGCGGATCAGACTCTGCACGAAGCCGTACTGGCCCCGCTCAGGCGATCGGGGATCGGAGTTCAGCACGAAGAGTTCCTTGCGCACGAGCGCACGCAGGCGCAGCTCGAGACCCTCCGCCGGTTCGCCGCTCAGGATGGCCAACCCATCGAGCGTGAAGGTCTGGCCGAGGACCGCGGCATCCTGCACGAGTCGGCGGTCGGCCGTGTCGAGGCCATCCAGGCGCGCCGCGATCAGCGCCTGGAGCGTCTCGGGGACGGCCAGGCGCTCGACCTCGCCGACGAGTCGGTATCCGCCGTCGTCGGCGGCGACGAGCTTCGCGTCGTCGAGCAGCATGCGGACGGTCTCGACCGCGTAGAGTGGGACGCCCTCCGCGCGCGCGACGATGCGCTGCACGAGGGTGTCCGGCAGCCCGGGGGCAAGGCCGGTGAGCAGCTGCGCCATCGCCGCTCCGCTGAGTGGCTCGAGGTGGAGCGAGGTGAAGCTGCGCTGCCCCGCCCCCCACGTTGGCCGACGGTCGAGCAACTCCGGGCGCGCCAGCGTGACGATCAGGATGGGGTGGGCCCGTGACCATTCCAGCATCGACTCGATGAAGTCGAGGAGCCCTGCATCGGCCCACTGCAGGTCCTCGAAGATGAGCACCGCGGGACCCCGGGCAGCCACCTGTTCGAACAACGTACGCCAGGCGGCGAAGAGCTCCGCGCGCTCCCCGGTGGGCGCCTCCTCGATCCCGAGCAGGGCGCCCAGTCGTGGAGCGACCCAGCCGCGGTCGGCCTCGTCCGGGATATCCCCGGCGAGGGCCGTGGCGAGCTTCTCGCGGCTCGTCCTGTCGTCATCGCTCTCGGCGATGCCGGCCCGCCCGCGGACCATCTCGGCGAGTGCCCAGAAGGTGATCCCCTCGCCATAGGCCGGGGAACGCCCATGGTGCCGGGCGACCTCGTCGGCCAACCCGTCCAGATACTTCTCGAGCTCCCATGCGAGTCGCGACTTGCCGAGCCCGGCCTGGCCGACGATCGAGACGAGCCGCGTGCGGCGCTCACGCGCGGTGGCATGGAAGAGGTCCTTGAGGAGGCGCAGCTCGTCGTCGCGGCCGACGAATGGCGCCTCGAGCGTCTCGGCACGGTTCCGGCCGCCGCGCTCGGCGACGACTCGGAGGGCGCGCCAGGCAGGAACAGGAGTGGTCTTGCCCTTGAGGAGCTGCTCGCCGACCTCCTCGAAGGCGATCGCCTTGCTGGCGGCCCGCTGGGTCGTCTCCCCGACCAGGACGGCACCGGGCGGAGCGACGCTCTGCAGCCTCGCCGCGGTGTTGACGAGATCGCCGGCGACCATCCCCTGATTTGTGGCCCCGAGGGTCACCGCGGCCTCGCCGGTCAGGACCGCGGCTCGTGCCTGGATCGTCGGGCCGAGCGACTTGACCACGTCGACAAGCTCGAGCCCGGCTCTCACCGCCCGCTCGGCGTCGTCCTCGCGGGCCACCGGAGCGCCCCAGACGGCCATGACCGCATCACCGATGAACTTCTCGACCGTGCCGCCGTAGCGGGTGATCACGTCGCTGGCCAGCTCGAAGTAGCGGGTGAGAATGTCGCGGACGTCCTCCGCGTCGCGCTCCTCCGCGAACGGGGTGAAGCCCACGAGATCCGCGAAGAGGACCGACACGAGGCGACGCTCGGCCACGGCGGTGGAGGCAGATGCAGGAGCCGGGGTCCCCCCACTTGGTGCGGCGGCGGAAATCAACGCCGTCGCACATTCGCCGCAGAATCGGGCCGTCGGACGGTTCGCTGCGCCGCAGGCGGGGCAGCCGGCAGCAAGCGGAGCCGCGCAGGTGTCGCAGAACCTCCGTCCCGCCTCGTTCTCGGTCCCGCAGTTCGAGCAGATCACCAGGGCCGCTCCGGTACGACGGTAGACAGCTGAGGGTAGCGGAACGAGCGCCGGCGGGCGATGATGGCGAGACGGGCGTCCTCAGCGCCTTGGAGCTGGCGCCACCTCCCAGATGCTCCACCGATGCCTGGATCTCGAACGTCCCGGTACCGGCGGACCTCGGCCGGTCGCTATCATGCCCGTTATGAGCCCGAGTGACCCGACAGCGACAGGCGTCCGCGTGGTCGTCGCCCCCACGGTGGAGGATCTCGACGCCGCGTGGGCGGTCGTCTCACGTCAGCTCGCTCCGACCCCGCTCGTCGCGAGTCAGCTCGCCGAGAGTGCCGCGCTCAAGCTCGAGACGATGCAGCCGACCGGCTCGTTCAAGGTTCGCGGTGCGCTTGCGGCACTCGACCGCCTGCCGGCGGGCCAGCGAGTGATCACGGCGAGCGCGGGCAATCATGGGCTCGGCATCGCCTGGGCCGCGTCGATCGTCGGGCGGGACGTGACGGTCGTCGTCTCCGAGCACGCGTCCCCAGCGAAGGTCGCCGCGCTGCGCAGCTACCCGATCGAGCTTATCCAGCATGGGCCCGACAACGACGCCGCCGAAGCGTACGCACCCACGCTCGTTGGGCCGGGCGCCACGTATGTCTCCCCGTATAACGACACGGTTGTCATCGCCGGGCAGAGCACACTCGGTCGAGAACTCGACGCTCAGGCAGCGGGGCCGCTCACGGTCGTCGTCCCGGTCGGGGGTGGCGGACTGATCGGTGGGCTCGCTCTGTGGTCTCGGCGGCGTCGCGACGTCCACCTCGTCGGGGTCGAGGCGTGCGCGTCACGTGCAGTGTCCACCGCGGTCGCCGCCGGCCGCGTTGTCACCGTTGAGTTCGGCAATACGCTGGCGGACGGCCTCGCGGGCAACATCGAGCCGGGCTGTGTGACGCCGTCGCTCCTGGGCGACGCGACGTTCACGTGTGTTGACGAAGCCGAGATCCGCGCGGCCATGCGCTGGCTCTTCGTCAATCACGGGATCGTCGCTGAGGGCGCGGGTGCGACCGCCACAGCGGCGATCCTCGCCGGCCGTGTTCGGCAGGTCGGGCATGTCGTCGCGGTTGTCACGGGCCGGAACATCTCTCCAGACCGATACACCGCGGCGATCGCCGACGGCTGACGCGCCTGCCTCGGAGTCGAGTTGTGACGTCCCCCCACGTCGGGGGCTGTGATGTGTCTGCTGCCTCGGGATCAGGGCCGACACGATGGCA
>JANNUK010000598.1:0-4762 GCA_031395155.1 Chloroflexota bacterium
GGCGGCTAGCGGGGCCGCCGAGTCTGTGGCTCACGCACGGACGGCAGCCACCGGCGACGTCGGCGAGGTGCGGCGAGTGTCCGTCCGCACTCGATCGAACAGGCGGCCGTACTCATTCCCGATCGCCGACCAGACCATGCCGCGGCTGTACTCGTGCGCTCGGCGACCGATGGCGACCCGGCGGTCGGCGTTCGAGAGGAGCTCATTGAGGGCCGCGGCCATGAGCGCTGGTGAAACATGTGGCACGAGGACGCCACGCCCGTCGGCAAGGAGGTCGGCCGCGTAGAGGAACGGCGTCGAGACAACGGCTCGGCCCGCGCCCATTGCGTACGACAGGGTGCCCGAGACCGTCTGGTCCGGGTCTGAGTAGGGGGTGACAACGACGTCGGCGGCCTCGAGCCAGCGAGTCATTTCGACCCGCCCGACGAAGCGATCGATGAACCGGACATGCGCGCTCATGCCGAGAGCGGCCACGCGAGCGGTCAGGGCCTCTCGGTAGGCTTCGCCTTGTTCCTGAAGCGTATCGGGATGCGTTGCGCCCACGATGACGTAGCAGGCTGTGGGGTGTTCGGCGACCACGGCCGGGAGGGCATCGATCACCAGCTCCAACCCCTTGCCTGGGCCCAGGAGCCCGAAACTCAGGATTGCGTCGCGTCCCTCGAGGCCAACCGCCGGCTTGATCTTCGCCGAATCAACGAGCGGCAGGTCCGGCACGCCGTGGGGAATGACATCGAGGTGGCGCGCCTGGATGCCGTATGCGCTCTTGAGCAGGGAGGCCGCCGATCGCGACATGACGACTGTGGCCGCGACGGTCCCGATCAGCTCGGTGAGGATGCTTCGCTGCCGGATCGTCGGCGTCCGCAGAACGGTGTGCAGGGTGACCACGGATGGGACGTCGAGAGCCCGGACGAAGTCGAGGACGTACTCCCCGTCGTCGCCGCCCCAGATCGTGTAATCGTGCTGGATCGAGACGACGTCAACGCAGCTATTCAGCGCGCGAGCAGTCGACGTGTGATCTGCGCGTTCGTCGGGTCGGATGCGGTGGTGAACCTCGACCGGGTACGACATGCCGCGCTCCGACGAGAGGAGGGCGACGACCTCACGCCCACCCATGGTCGCCGACACGTTGTGCGTAAACGTCGCGATGCCACAGCGTCGAGGGGGATAGGTGGAGGCGAAGGCGATGCGGGCGATGGCGTAGGTCCTCTCGATCGATCGATCGATGGCGCGACCCTGGGAGCAAGTGGAGAAATCGAGCGGCCCGTCCGGGGGACGGGCCGCGTCGAGCGACTAGGCGGAGCGCACCTGTGAGGCGCGCGGGCCCTTGGGGCTCGTCTCGATCTCGAACGTGACGGGCTCGCCGCCGTTGAGTCGATCGAAGTTGAGGGAGCTGTCGAGGCCGTCGCGGTGGAAGAAGTATTCCTTCCCGTCCTCGGCGGCGATGAAGCCGAAGCCGCGCTCGGCAACGACCTTCTTGATGGTACCGGTGGTCAAGATGACCTCCAATGCTTCACGAACAGAAACGGCAGACGCACGGTCCGTTCGAGAAGGGGTCGACCACGCGGAGCATCGTCACAAGATGTGGCGAGCGCACAGCATAGCACATCCGTTCGAGATTCGTTGCCCGACCCGACGGCACGTTCAGTTGTTGGCTTTGCTCAGCGGCGACGTGGATCGGCGGGCGCGGATCGCGCGCAGCGACCGGTGGCTGGCGACGACGACGGCGAGGAGGAAGATCCCGACGATGACCGCCGCGGGCGGCCCGGACCCGGGACCGTCGGTCATTGCCAGGGTGTCAGTCGGCGGGGTGGTCGGTCCGGAGGCCGGGCTGGAGCTGGGAGTCGAGCACGTCGACCTGGTGATCGTGTCGTTGATCAGGGTCACGGTGCCGTTCCGGGCCAACGCTCGACCATCCATCGTCACCCCGCTGTTCATCGTGATGGACGTCAAGGCCAGGATGGTCCCCGCGAAGCTCGAGCCCGATCCGAGCGTCGCCGAGCTGGTGACCTGCCAGAAGACGTTGCAGGGCTGTCCGCCGTTGATGAAGGCGACCGAGCTCGACGACGCCGTTATGAGGTCGGACGTCGCTTGGAAGATCCATACGGCATTCGGGTCGTTCTGGCCGTCGAGCGTGAGCGTCCCGGTGAGATCGAGCGTGACCCCGCCGGCGTTGTAGACGCCCGCAACGAGGGTCTGCCCGCCGAGGATGCCCCCGGCCAACACGCTGGCCGGTGTTCGTCCTGCGGCGTTGTCATACGCGATGACGAGGTCGCTCTTCGCCTGCAGTGCGACCGCGTCGGCCGCGTGGATCGACCCGTTCACGGTTCCCGGCGGGAATCCCGTCACAGCGGCAGCCGGCGAGATACCCAGATCTCCGGTGATGGTCGTAAGCCCCGTGTTGGTCACAGCCGGCGTGCCGGCCAGGACGGCGAAGGGCGCGGCCGTTCCGAGCCCAACCGGGGCCGGACCTGCGGCGTATGCCGATCGTCCCACGGCGAGCATGCCGATCACGAGAATGACTGCGATGCCAGTCGATAGTGGCAACCTGCCGCCGCGAACGCGGATCTTCATGATGTCTTCTACCTCGTCTTGTAGCCGTGTCGATCGCCCCCAAGGGCGATGCCTTCGTCGGCGATGCTTTCGTCCTGATATCCAACTGCGCGCGCAGGATCGGCCGGCGCTCCCAGAGGCGGGGACAGTGTGTCCCCCCGACCCTGCCACGTCATGACGGGCCGTCATGAGGCTCGGGCCCGGTCGCGGCGCGGGACCAGTCCGCCACGCGAGGTCAGGTTTGGACAGTGACGACTACGACCAAGAGGACACCGGCCATCCCCAGAACAGGCGCGTGACGCTCAGGCGCCTCGATCGTCGTCAATTCCGGCTCCGATGTCGTCAAGTCCAGTTTCCCGCGGACAGGCCCGGCGGAATCGTGAATCGATCAGCCGGACGAGGCGGACAGTGGTCGGGCCCGCTGACGATGTCATGACGACCCGTCATGACGACGTGGCGCAGCAACAGCACAGTGATCGAACAGCGACCGCGACGGACGGCACCAGCCTTGTCCGTGAGTTAGCGGAAGGAGTGGATCCTTGGACGGAGTCAAACGCACCTACCGTAAGATCGAGACCAAGGTCAAGAAGGCCGCCCGCGGCGTGGACGGTACGGACGTCAAGGACCACGTCGAGAACGCCGGGGACGAGGTCCGCGAGAACCTGGGGAACCTGGGCGACGACGTCCGCCGGGCCCGCCGGCGTGACGCCGCGAAGCCGAACGATTGATGCCGGCGACGGCTGAATGGCCTAGCCGGTCGCTGAACAGGAGGTCGAGATGAACAGAGGCGGTGGTGTCGGGATCATCGGTGTGATCGTCATCGTCGTGGTGGTCCTCTTTGTTCTCGGCAGGCTGTGAGAGCCGAATGGTGAGGGCCTGACGGTCCGCCGCGAGCCTCGCGTAACGGGTGATGGGCCTCCCGTCACTGGGCGAATATCGCCAAGGCGGGACCTCCCCCGATCAGAATGGGGCGCCATCACAAAAATGGGGCGCCATCACAAAGAAGACAGGACCGGCTCCAGGGGCCGGTCCTGTCCTGAGCAGCTGGAGCGGAGGGAGAGTCGGGCACGCCCGACATCAACTCCTAGCCGCGGCGTAGGCGACCCGAACCGGTGACCATGTTCGCCACGAAGATGACGGCGACGGCGCCAAGCGTGGCGATGACGATGCTCTCGACATTGATTCCGTCGACGGTGCCGACCTGGAGCACGGTTGCTGCGACGTACCCGCCAATGAGACCGCCGACGATGCCGAGGACGATCATCATGATCAGGCCGTCGCCCGAGCCCATGATCTTGTTGGCCAGGAAGCCGGCGATGGCGCCGACAACGATCCAGGCGATGAAGCCCATTGAAGTCTTTTCCCTCCATGTCGTGGGGCCGCGCTTCGGCCGGCGATCTGTGCGAACGAGGCCCTGTCCGCGCGGGGACCGCGACGCGGTCTCGAGTTGGTGTCAGGCCGGCTGGCGCCGGAAGATGCCGACGGCCCAGAGCACGATGAGCTCGAGGATCGTCCAGCCGACGAAGGCCACCACGGCCGTGACGTCGAGCACCGAACCAGCGGAGTGGAGGGCGTCCGTCCGGAGGATCCCCTCGAACGGCGCGACGAACAGCTGGCTGACGTCGAGGATGCTGGACACGAGGTCGTTGGCTTCCCTGGCGTCGAGCAGGAGCAGGACGAAGCGCAGACCGATGACGAGCTGGATCAGCCCGAACACGAGGATGATGATGCGCCGGCTCAGTTCGGAGCGCTCTGGGCTCGTGCTGGTGGTGCGGCGACTGTCCGTCCGCACCGTTTCCGGACCCGCGGCACCCGCGGGTTCCTGGGTGACGACCGGCCGGTCGCCTTGTTCGCTGGTCATGGTCTGCTCCTTTGCGTCTTGCCAGCCGCTACTGGAGGCGTTTCAGCGGACGATTGCCAGTCTGTGGTCACGACCCATTCGCGTCATGACGTCTCGTCATGACGCTCCGGGACGGCTTCACCGTATTGAACAGGTCTAGGTGTAGGGGTCTGGATCACGATCATGCGCGTGGGGGCCTCGCGGTCGGGAGCCCGTGTGTGCGCCCGCGCGCTGCTCGCCGTCCCAGCCCAGGTTCGTGAAGCGCGGGATGAAGCGATAGCCCTGACCCGGGACCGTGGCGATGAAGCGCGGATGCCGATAGTCGTTCTGGAGCTTGATGCGCAGGCTCCGAATGTGGCGATCCACGATGTT
>JANNUK010000628.1:0-12880 GCA_031395155.1 Chloroflexota bacterium
GTGCCCTCGACATCGCTGACGAGGTGCTGGACGTGGCGCAGCGTGAGCACCCGCGGCGTGTCTGAGATGCGCAGTTCGCTCGTGATCGGCCCCAGCTGCTCGCGCAGGGTGCCGACGACGACGGCATGTTCCTCGCGGTCCTTGTCCGACGCGAGGACGCTCGCGGCGAGCGCCGCATCGGCGGCCGGATCGTCGCCGCGCGCGACGGTGCCCGCGATCGCGGCCGACCAGAATCGCCGGCCCTCTGTCCGGACCAGCCGCTCCGGCGTGGCCCCGAGGAAGGTGCGCCCGCCGCGGCGGAAGGCGTAGATCGTCGACTCCGGGGCACTGAGCGCCAGGCGGCGGAGCGCGTTCGGGACATCGAAGTCGAGCGGCGAGACGATGTCGACGCGCCGGGCCAGCACCACCTTGTCCAGGCGGCCGCGGCCGACCGCGCCACTCAGGAGTCCAACGAGGCCATCCCAGGTCGCCGCGTCGGGTTGCTCGGCGACGATGCGCAGCGGAGCGGCGACCGGCCGGGCGGCAATGCCTCCCGCATTCGGCGTCAGGGCTCGCGCGCGTGTCGCCAGACGGTCGAACGTCGCCTCGAGTCGGCCAGCTTCGCTCGACCCACGGCTCGCCGATCCCTTCGTCGCCGTCCCGCCTCCGTCCATGAGGTTGCCGGTGAGCCACATGGCGTCGGGGAGTGCCGCGACGGTCAGGCCCGAGAGGACCATCGACGACGCGCCGAACGGCGCCCATGGGTCCGAGGCTTCCGGTACGCGACCCGAGAACCCCAGCCCGCCGAGAAGCACCGGTCCGACCGAGCCCGCCTCTGGCCCCTCGCCGAGGCGAGCGTCGGCGATCAGTGCACGCCACGCGGTCTCGGCAAGGCGGAAGCGGTCCGGACCGGACGCTCCAACGCTCCATGCGGACCCGATGCCCACGAATGCGATCCCGTCGGCGGGGCGGGTCAGGAGGGCGGCCTCCTCGCCCGCCTCGACGGCCGCGGAATACAGCGCGATCGGGTCCAGCGGGGCGATCGGGATGCTGGCCGAGACAAGGTGCGGAGCCGCGGACCCCGCGTCGGGCCGGATGAGTGCCCGCAGCGCCTCGCCGAGATGCGCCGGGGCGTCGGGATCGGGCAGGCGCAGCGCGTTCACGGCCCACTCTCCGGGAACTGGCCGGGCCCGGACTCGGTCGGCACCTCGGCGATCCGCGCCTCGGGCACGCCGACGCTCCTGAGCAGCACCGCCCGCAGGGTGGGGTAGGCGTTCTCGAGACGTGCCGGTTTGTCGGCCAGGAGCCACCGAGCGACCACCTCGTTGAGGGCTCCGAACCAGGCGATGCTCGCCACCCGGGTATCGAGCGGCGGGACGATACCGGCCGCCACCGCCTCGTCGAGATAGCCCTGGATGAGGGTCGCGAAGCGCGCATGCAGGGCATTCGTCTCGGCCTGGAACGCGCGCCCGGCCCCGATTGCGTCGAGGAACAGGAGCCGGGCCGTGGTGCGGTGCCCGGCGAACGCGGCGAGGACCGTCCGGATCGCGACCTCGGCCCGAGCGATCGGGTCGGTCTCGGCTGCGACGGCCTTCTCGACCTTCGCGACGAGCTTGTCGGCGGTCGTCCGCATCAGCTCGCGGAAGATCGCTTCCTTGGTCGGGAAGTGGAAGTAGATCCCGCCCTTCGAGGTCTGGGCCGATGCGGCGATGTCGTCGACGACGGTGTCGCGATAGCCACGCCGCGAGAACGCGTTGAAGGCGCCGTCGAGGATCGCCTCGCGCCTCGTTCGCTCCGGCTCGCCTGTCGTGGTTCGCTTGCGGGAGGGCATCGCAGTTCGCTCGCCTGGGAACGGCCGGAAGGCCATCTTATGGAACCGACCGACCAGTCGGTCGGTTAACCGCGCTGATCATACCGCCCCGAGTCCAGCGGTGTGTGCTCTCGTCCGCCGGGCCACGCAGGATCCCCGATCGCGGAGCCACTCCATGGGCGGGTATGCTGTGCCCTCCCACGCACGGGAGGATGGCCCGGTCCCGATGCCCTGCTCGACCTGCGGCACCGAAAACAAGCCCGGACGCGCGTTCTGCGTCGAATGCGGAACGCGCCTCGCCTCGGCGTGCCCGTCCTGTGGCAGCCCGTCCGAACCCGGCGAGAAGTTCTGCGGGAGGTGCGGGAGCGCGCTCGCCCCCGGGGTCGGGCAGACCGCCGCCGCCGGCGCCACAACGGCCCCCGGTGACTCACCCGGCAGGGCGGTCGCAGACGGGCCCGCGCCCGTGGCCGAACGGAGGCTCGTCTCGGTCCTCTTCGCCGATCTCGTGGGCTACACGACGCTGGCCGAGGGCCGCGACGCCGAGGACGCACGGGAGCTCCTGTCCCGGTTCGCCGAAACGGCCCGAACCGTGATCGGGCGCTACGGAGGCACGGTCGAGAAATTCATCGGCGACGCCGTCATGGCGGTGTGGGGGACGCCCGTCGCTCGCGAGGACGACGCAGAGCGCGCGGTTCGGGCTGCGCTCGACCTCATTCCCGCGGTCGCGGCACTCACGCCCGGGCTCCAGGCACGTGCCGGGGTCCTGACCGGGGAAACCGCGGTCAACATCGGGGCCACCGGGGAGGGGATGGTCGTCGGCGATGTCGTCAACACCGCGGCGCGCCTCCAATCTGCTGCGGCCACCGGGACCGTGCTCGTCGGCGAGGCGACGATGCATGCCGCATCGTCGGCGATCGCGTTCGAGCCGGCCGGGGAGCAGGCGCTCAAGGGCAAGGCCGCGCCGGTCTCTGCGTGGCGCGCCCTGCGGGTCATCGCCCAGCGTGGGGGCCAGGGCCGCTCGGACCTGCCCGAACCGCCCTTCGTGGGCCGCGACGAGGAATTCCGGATCCTCAGGGACCTCATCGAGACGACCGGGCGCGATCGTCGCACCCGGCTCGCGACGATCTCCGGGCCGGGCGGGATCGGCAAGAGCCGGCTCGCGTGGGAGCTCGAGAAGTACATCGACGGCATCGTCGAGAACATCTACTGGCATCGCGGGCGATCGCCCAGCTACGGGGATGGAATCACGTTCTGGGCGCTCGGCGAGATGGTCCGCCGCCGGGCCAAACTGGCAGAGGACGACGACGACGCGACGACCCGCCAGCGCATCGCGGAGACGGTCGCGGAATATGTCGCGGAGGAGGCTGACCGGCGCTTCATCGAGCCGGCGCTGCTCACGCTCCTCGGTCTCGAGCCTGCCCCGGCCGGCGGGCGCGACGCGCTGTTTGCCGCGTGGCGCCTGTTCTTCGAACGGATCGCCGAGCAGGGCACGACGGTGCTGCTGTTCGAGGACCTCCAGTGGGCCGATAGTGGCCTTCTCGACTTCATTGACCACGTCGTCGAGTGGTCGCGGGGCGTGCCGCTCCTCGTGATCACGTTGACGCGTCCCGAGCTCTTCGATCGAAGGGCCGGCTGGGGGACACAGACGCGAAACTCCACGTCGCTGGCCCTCGAGCCGCTCTCGGCCGAGGCGATGGGAGAGTTGCTCACCGGCTTCGTGCCGGGGCTACCGGAGACCGCCGTGACGGCGATCATCCGCCGCGCCGACGGGATGCCGCTGTACGCTGTCGAGACCGTCCGCGCACTCCTCGCCGACGGGCGCCTGGAGCGGGTCGACGGGGCCTACCGGCCGGTAGGGGATCTTGACAAGATCGCGGTCCCGGACACGCTGCGTTCATTGATCGCATCCCGCCTTGACGGCCTCGAGCCGGCCGATCGGACACTCGTCCAGGACGCGTCGGTCCTCGGACACACCTTCAGCCCAGCCGGACTGGCGGCGATTGTCGGAGGCACCGCAACCGATCTGGAGCCCCGTCTGCGCAACCTTGTGCGACGGGAACTGTTTGAGCTGGAGACCGATCCGCGCTCGCCCGAACGCGGGCAGTACCGCTTTGTCCAGTCGCTCATCCGCGAGGTCGCGTACGGGACGCTGGCGCGCCGCGACCGTCGAGCACGTCATCTTGCGGCCGCCCGTCACTTCGAATCGCTCGGCGACGAGGAACTGGCGGGTGCGCTCGCCACGCACTACCTCGCAGCCCACGAAGCCTCTGAGGCCGGTGCCGAGGCTGACGCAGTGGCGATCCAGGCCCGACTGGCGCTGTCGGCCGCCGCGGACCGCGCCGCCTCGCTGGGTGCCCACGACCAGGCCGTGATGCAGCTCGAACAGGCGCTCGCAGTCACGCGTGACGACACGGATCGCGTGGACCTGCTGATCCGGGCGGCTCGGTCCGCCGACGCCGTCTATCATCAGGAACAGGGGATCGGGTTCGCCCGCGAAGCCGCCGCGATCGCCCGCCGGACCGGCGACCTCGGCGCGGCCGGAAGGGCCGAGTCCGTCCTCGGGATCCTGCACATCAACTCTGCGCAGATGCGCGAGGCGGTCGCGGTTCTGGAGGCGGCGCGGGACACTCTCCTGGCCGAGGAACAAGGCGAGCCGCGCGCGGAGCTGATGGCGACGCTCTCGCGCGCCTACATGCGGAACGACCAGATGGATGAGGCCCTCGCCGCGGCGGACATCGCACTGGCGATCTCCGAACGCCTGGAGCTGGATCGGATCACGGCCGAAGCGCTGCAGAACAAGGCGGGCGCCCTGGCCACCACGGGCCGCCGCCACGAATCGATCGCGCTGATGCAGGCGGCCGTCGATCTCGCGCGCGCGGGGGGCCACCTCCACGCGGAGCTTCGGGCGACGACGAACATGGCGTCGGTCGTCTCCGCCGAGGATCCGCCTCGAGCGCACGCCGCGAGCTCGGCCGCTCTCGCCCTCGCCCGCCGGGCGGGTCATCGCCCCTTCGCGAACTGGGCGCTCACCTTCCACGCCTGGTACACGAGTCGTGAAGGCCGCGGCTGGGACGAGATGATCGCCGAGCTCGAAGAGGAGATCGAACGCGGCCTCTCGCCCGTCGAAGAGGCGCGCGTACTCGGGTCCCTCGCGCTCTACCGCTGCGCACGCGGTGAACCTGCGCGCGAACTCATCGCCCGCCGAGCCCGGCTCGTCGAAGACAAGACCGACCCGTTCCTGCACGCGCTCCAGGGTTGGGCCGAGGGCGATCAGATGTTCGTCGGCGGCGACCTGGTGGGGGCCCTCGATCGCTATGCTGCGTCGGCGATGCCGGGCGTGATCATGCCGCTCGGGCTTGCGGCTCGGGCCGCCCTCTGGGCGCACGACGCAGCGCGGCTTCGCGAGATGGTCGGTCGTCTCGAGGCGGACCCGGAGGTGTTGACCGACGCGCGTTCACACCTGATGGCCGGGCGCGCCGCCGTCGCAGCGCTGGACGGACGGCAGGCCGAGGCGGTCGCCGGCTATCGAGACCTCTTCCGCCGCGAGCGCGACTTCGGCAACGACTTCGAGGTCGCGCTGTTTGCCATCGACGCCGTGATCGCCCTCGGGCCGGACGAGCCGGAGGCGAAGCGTGCGGCCGACGAGGCGCGCCCGATCCTGGAGCGCCTGCGGGCGAAGCCCTACCTCGCCAAGCTCGACGAGGTGATGGCGTCCGCTCGGAGTGGCGCTGCCGGCGCGGTCGATCGCCGCGCGGACCCGAGCCCCGCGACATCCCCGGCCGAGGCACACTGACCGGATGATCTGCTCGAGCTGCGGCACGGACAATCCGGCCGGGACCAAGTTCTGCGTCGAGTGCGCGACCCGGCTCTCGGCGGTGTGCCCCTCGTGCGGACACGCCAACGTCCCGACCGCGAAGTTCTGCGGCGAATGTGCGACGCCCCTCACGAGCAGTGCCCCATCCGCAACGCCCGCGGCGGCCGGCCCAGCGACCTCCGGCGACCCCGTGGCAGAACGCCGCCTCGTGTCGGTCCTGTTCGCCGATCTCGTCGGCTTCACCCCATTCGCCGAGGAGCGCGACGCGGAAGACGTCCGTGACATCCTGACCCGGTACTTCGACACCGCCAGCGAGGTGATCGAGCGCTATGGCGGCACCGTCGAGAAGTTCATCGGTGACGCGGTCATGGCGGTCTGGGGAGCGCCGGTGGCCCGCGAAGATGACGCCGAGCGGAGTGTCCGGGCGGCCCTCGAACTCGTCGACGCGGTGCACACCCTCGGCCCTGGTATCCAGGCCCGCGTGGGGGTCCTCACCGGCGAGGCCGCAGTGACGGTCGGCGCGACCAATCAGGGGATGGTGGCCGGGGATCTCGTCAACACCGCCGCCCGTCTCCAGTCCGTGGCCCAGCCCGGGGCGGTGCTCGTCGGAGAGCCCACGATGCGGGCTGCCTCGGCCGCGATCGCCTTCGAGGAAGCCGGCGACCAGACCCTGAAGGGCAAGCAGGCGCCCGTCCCGGCCTGGCGCGCCCTGCGCGTGGTGGCCCAGCGCGGTGGGCAGGGCCGCTCCGACCTCCCCGAACCCCCGTTCGTGGGTCGCGACGAGGAGCTCCGGCTCCTCAAGGACCTCATCGCGACGACCGGGCGAGACCGCAAGCCGCGGCTTGTCTCGATTACCGGTCCCGGTGGCATCGGCAAGAGCCGCCTCGCCTGGGAGCTCGAGAAGTACATCGACGGGATTCATGAGAACGTCTACTGGCACCGCGGCCGCTCGCCCAGCTATGGCGAGGGGATCGCCTTCTGGGCCCTCGGCGAGATGGTGCGCCGGCGGGCCGGCCTGGCCGAGGACGACGACGAAGCAACGACCCGCGAGCGGATCCACGCGAGCGTCATCGAGTTCGTCGCCACCGACGAGGATCGGCGCTGGGTCGAGCCGGGACTCCTCACCCTCCTCGGTCTCGAACCCGCACCGGCTGGCGGACGCGATGTCCTGTTCGCCGCCTGGCGGATCTTCTTCGAGCGGATCGCCGAACGTGGCACGACGGTGCTCCTGTTCGAGGACCTCCAGTGGGCCGACACGGGTCTCCTCGACTTCATCGAGCACCTGCTCGAGTGGGCCCGCAATGCCCCACTCCTCGTGGTCACCCTCGCGCGGCCGGAACTCTTCGATCGCCGCGCGGACTGGGGATCGGAGATCCGCAACCTCTCGCGTCTCGCGCTCGAGCCGTTGACCGACGAAGCGATGCGCGCTCTTCTCGACGGCTTCGTGCCCGGACTCCCGGCCGATGCGGTCGCGGCGATCCTCGCCCGCGCCGATGGAATGCCGCTCTACGCGGTCGAGACGGTCCGTGCGCTCGTCGCCGACGGCAAGCTCGAGCGCGAAGGGTCGGCCTACCGCCCGACCGGGGAGTTCGGGACCCTCGCCATCCCCGAGACCCTTCGCTCACTCATCGCGTCCCGCCTCGATGCTCTTGAGCCGGCCGACCGGAGCCTTGTCGCCGACGCAGCGGTCCTCGGCCAGACGTTCGGCGTCGCGGGGCTCGCCGCAGTCAGCGGCCACGAGCCAGCCGAGCTCGACTCCCGTCTCAAGACCCTGGTTCGTCGAGAACTGTTCGACCTCGAGATCGATCCCCGATCCCCGGAGCGTGGCCAGTACCGCTTCGTCCAGTCGCTCATCCGCGAGGTTGCCTACGGCACCCTCGCCAAGCGCGACCGGCGCACGCGCCATCTGGCCGCGGCGCGTCACTTCGAGGCGCTCGGTGATGATGAGCTGGCAGGGCTCCTGGCCAACCACTATGTCGCAGCCCATGAGGCGTCCACCGCCGGCGCCGAAGCCGATGCCGTGGCGATCCAGGCTCGCCTCGCCCTGTCGGGGGCGGCAGAGCGGGCCGCGACCCTCGGCGGGCACGACCAGGCGGTCGCCTACCTTCGCTCCGCGATCGAGATCACCGCCGACGCGCGGGAGCGAGCGGGGCTCCTGCTCCGGGCGGCCCAATCGGCAAACGCCGCGGCGCAGCACGACGCGGCCGACGCCTTCGCCCGGGACGCGGTCGCAGCCGCGGAAGCGGCCGAGGACCCCGCGATCGTCGGCGAGGCTCAGGCCCTCCTCGGCGAGGTTCTCATCGACGCCGGCGACCCGCCCGGCGCGGTCGCCGTCCTGGAAGCGGCGGTCGCCGGCTTCCCCGACGTGGGACCCGAGGCGACGCGAGCCGCGCTCCTCGGCAACCTGTCGCGTGCCCTGATGCGCAACAATCGACCGGCTGAAGCGATCGTGGTCGCCGATCTGGCGCTCGATCTCGCCGAGCACCTCGACCTCGGACGCATTCTTGCCGAAACGCTCAACAACAAGGGTTCCGCGCTGCACTACCTGGGTCGCGGGCACGAGGCACGCGCCCTCCTTCAAGCCGCGGTGGAGGTGGCCCGTGTCGGCGGACACGTCGCCGCGGAGATCCGCGCCCTGAGCAACCTCGGATCTGCTGGCGACGACATCCGCGGAAGCCGCGATTCGTATCGATCCGGGGCGGAGCTGGCCCTTCGCGTCGGCCGTCGAGGTCTCGGCCAATGGGCCGCGGCCGGCGCGCGCTACATGGACTTCTGGCTGGCCGAGTGGGACGGGCTTCTCCAACCAGATGAGCGCTTCGGGCCGGGCGCCGGCGCGACGAGCGGGCTCGATGAGATCCGGTGGGATGGCCCCACCACCTTCGTGCTCGTGGCGCGCGGCGAGCCAACCGATCGCTACCTCGAGCGATTCGAGGCCCTCGCGAAGGAGGTCTCGGATGACTACCCCATCTCGGCAGTGCACTTCCTTCGGTCGGATCGTGCGCTGATCGCCGGCGACTACGCTCGATCCGCCGATGAGGCCGTCATGGCCGCCGATACGTCCCCCGAGCTTGGGGCAGTCTACCTTGACCTCGCCATGCGCCCGGCGCTCTGGGCTCGCGATCTCGCGCGGGCTCGCGACATCTCCGCACGACTCGACGCCGATCCCGCGACCGGCTCACGTACCTCGATCGATCGGATGGCCGCACACGCGGGCGTCGCCGCCCTCGAAGGCCGGATCGACGACGCGTCCACAGGCTACCGGGACGTCCTCGCTCGGTATCGAGCGCTTGGCGAGGTCCTCGCCACGACCCGAACAGCGCTCGATTACGTGCTCCTTCTCGGCCCGGACCAGCCGGGCGCTGGCGAGGCCGCCGCCGAGGCGCGGGCGATCTTCGAACGGGTCGGTGCCAGGCCGTACCTCGCAAAGCTCGACGAGGCGATGGGCGGCGCAACCGCGTCGAAACGCGCTGGGGCGAGCGACGTGGCAGGGGCTCCGACCACGTCCGGAGCGGCGACCGCATGATCTGCTCCACCTGTGGGACCGAGAACGAGGCCGGCCGCAAGTTCTGCAAGGAGTGCGCGACCCGCCTCGCTGCCGTGTGTCCGAACTGCGGAACGGCGAATAGCCCGGATTCCAAGTTCTGCGGTGAGTGCGCGACGCCGCTGGCCGGTGCCGCCGCCCCGGCGGCCACCGCTGGAGTCAGCACAGGGTCGACTGTCGCCTCCGCGGCCACCTCCGGCGCGGAACGCCGCCTCGTGTCGGTCCTCTTCGCCGACCTCGTCGGGTTCACCCCGTTCGCCGAGGAGCGCGACGCGGAAGACACCCGCGAGATGTTGTCGCGCTACTTCGAGATCACGTCCGACGTCATCACGCGCTATGGAGGCACCGTCGAGAAGTTCATCGGCGATGCGGTCATGGCGGTGTGGGGGACGCCGGTCGCCCACGAGGACGACGCGGAGCGGAGCGTCCGGGCCGGTCTCGAGCTCGTCGATGCCGTGCGCGCCCTCGGCCCCACGATCCAGGCCCGGGCCGGAATCCTGACCGGCGAAGCCGCCGTGACCCTTGGCGCCACCAACCAGGGCATGGTCGCCGGGGACATGGTCAACACTGCCGCCCGTCTCCAGGCGGTCGCCCAGCCCGGCACCGTCCTCGTCGGCGAGGCGACGATGCGTGCCACCGAAGCCGCCATCGCCTTCGAACCCCTCGGTGACCAGGCCCTGAAGGGCAAGACCGCCCCCGTCGCCGCCTTCCGCGCCCTGCGCGTGGTAGCGGAACGGGGAGGGCGCAACCGCGCGGATTTGCTCGAGGCCCCGTTCGTGGGTCGCGACGACGAACTGCGCCTGCTCAAGGATCTCCTTCACGCGACCGGCCGCGAGAAGCGCAGCCGGCTGGTCAGCGTGGTCGGGCCCGCCGGCATCGGCAAGAGCCGGCTCGCGTGGGAGTTCCTCAAGTACATCGACGGACTCGCCGAGACGATCTACTGGCATGACGGACGCTCGCCCTCATACGGCGAGGGGATCACCTTCTGGGCGCTCGGCGAGATGGTCCGCAGCCGGGCCGGGCTGGCCGAGTCGGACGACGAGGCGACGACTCGCCGCAAGATCGGCGAAACCGTCGCGCAACATGTCCCCGACGAGACGGAGCGCCGGTGGATCGAGCCGGCGCTCCTCGCCCTCCTCGGCCACGGGTCGTCGACGAGCGCCGACCAGCTGTTCGCAGCCTGGCGGACCTTCTTCGAGCGACTCGCCGGCGAGGCGCCGGTGGTCATGGTCTTCGAGGACCTCCACTGGGCCGACACGGGCACGATCGACTTCGTCGAGCACCTCCTCGACTGGTCCAAGGGCGTCCCGATCTGCGTCGTGACGCTGTCGCGCCCAGAGCTCATCGACCGCCGTCCCGACTGGGGTGCCGGCAAGCGCAACTTCGTGTCGATGTACCTCGAGCCGCTGCCCGAAACGGCGATGCGCGAGTTGCTGGCCGGACTGGTGCCGGGTCTTCCCGACGCGGCGACACGGTCGATCGTCCAACGGGCCGACGGGATGCCGCTCTACGCCGTCGAGACGGTCCGCATGCTCGTGGCCGACGGGCAGCTCGTCGTGCAGGACGGTGTCTATCGACCGACGGGAGACCTGGCAGCCCTGGCCGTGCCGGAGACGCTCACCGCGCTGATCGGCGCCCGGCTGGACGCCCTCGATCCGCAGGATCGGTCCCTGGTCCAGCAGGCCGCCGTCCTGGGGCTGAGCTTCACGCTTCCCGCGCTGGCCGCTGTCGCCGGCGAGTCGGAAGTCGATCTCGACACGCGCCTCGCCTCTCTCGTCCGGCGAGAACTGCTGACCGTCCAGGCGGATCCTCGCTCCCCGGAGCGCGGTCAGTACGCCTTCGTCCAGTCGCTCATCCGCGAGGTCGCCTACAACACGCTCGCCAAGCGGGAACGCAAGTCCGGCCACCTGGCTGCCGCCCGGCACTTCGAAGGCCTCGGAACGGATGAGCTGGCCGGCGCGCTGGCGACGCACTATCTCGCGGCACACGCCAATAGCCCTGAGGGCGCCGAAGCCGATGCCGTCGCTGCCCAGGCCAGGATTGCCCTCCGGGGCGCGGCTCAGCGGGCCATTGAGCTTGGCTCCTTTGCCCAGGCCGCCACGTTCTACGATCAGGCGCGCGGGACCACGAACGATGACGCCGAACGGGCGGACCTGCTGCAGAGGGCGGGTGTCGCCGCCGACGAAGGGGCGCAGACCGACGTCGCCGAGGCGCGCCTCCGCGAGGCCCTGGATCTGCGCCGGCGTGGGACCGACGAGGCCGCAGAACTTCGCGCGACGGTCGCGCTCGGGCGAAGCCTGGCCCATCATTTCAAGACGGAAGAGAGCCTGGCCATGCTGGAGCCAGCCGTCGATCGGTGGGCCGCCGACGGAGTCGAGCTGGATGCCGACCGGGTCGACCTGCTTGCTCAGCTTTCCCGCGGCTACTTCTTTCATGAGGAACATGCACGCTCGATCGGCATCGCCGATCGAGCCCTGCCGGCCGCCGAGCGGTTGGACGCCGTAAGCCTGGTAGCAGACCTGCTGATCACCCGGGGGACAGCACTGGGGAATCTCGGCCGGCTGTACGAGGGGCTGGGGGCCGTTCGGTCCGGCCTCGACCTGGCCGATGCGCATGGCCTGACCGCGATGTCCCTCCGGGCACGGGTCAATCTCACGGCGCTCGGCCAGGGAGACCCCGTCGGGAGCTATCAGCTCGCACGCTCCGCGCTCGACACCGCCCTCCGGCTTGGTCGCCGAGGCTACGCACGGACGCTGCGCATGAACGCGACGTCCAATGCCATCGAGGTTGGCGACTGGGACTGGGCCGTCGACCAATGGAAGGCCGAATCCGAGACGGAGACGGACGAACTCGGCCGGATCATCGTCCGCTGGAATCTTGCCTCCCTGGATGTCGCTCGCGGCGAAGACATCTCGGCCGAGTTCGAGATCATCGAGGCCTGGGTCAAGGCGAGCGGCGATCCCGGCGTACTTTCGTCCTTCGAGGGGTTGCGCGCGGAGATGGCCGCCGCCGAGGGCCGCCTTCGCGACGCGTGTGATGCGCTCATGGTGGCAGCGAAGGGTGATGCTCTCAATGCCCCAACGCTCAGCAAGAGCGCTGCCCTGATGGCCCTCGAGGCAGCGGATGTGGCCCGTGCCGAGGCGGCCTTCGCCGCCTTCGAGGCGACCGGCATCCACGGGAAGCTGTGGGACCTCGACCGGGAGCTCATCCGGACGGGCATCGCCGCACTCACCGCCCCGTCCGGGACCGAGCTGCGGTCGTTCCGCGAGGTCATCGATGGGTACCGCGACATGGGCCTTCCACATCGGCTCGCCCATGCCGTTCTCGTCCTGCTCGCCTCGCGCGGCGGTGATGAGCCCGAGGTCGTGGCACTGGCCGCCGAGGCGGAGGCGATCATGCGTCGCCTCGGAGCGAAGCCCATGTTGCGCGAACTCGAGCGCCTTCGGGCCGGAGCAGCCGCGACGCCCGGCGGCCCCGCAGCGAAGCCGGTGGCCCCGGATCTGGCTTCATCAGCCGTGCGAGACTGACCCATGATCTGTGGCGCGTGCGGGACGGAGAATCGGGCCGGGCGCAAGTTCTGTTCGGAATGCGCAACGCCGCTTTCCGTCGCGTGCCCGGCATGCGGCGCGGCGAACGAGCCGAGTGAGAAGTTCTGCGGTGAGTGCGCCACACCACTGGCGGCCGGGGCCGCACCCGCAGCCAGATCCAGTGCCGCGCCCGCCGCGCAATCAGGCTC
>JANNUK010000001.1:0-3021 GCA_031395155.1 Chloroflexota bacterium
GGATCCTCGTGGCGATCAGCGCCGCCGTCCAGACGGCGCGATTGAACGCGGCGGTCACCAATCTCGGCGTGCAGAACGAGCTGGACGTCATCGCCGCGGCGGTCATCGGCGGAACCTCGTTCTCGGGCGGCATCGGGACGATCCCGGGAGCCATCCTCGGCGCTGTTGTCATGCAATCGCTGCGCTCGGGCATGGTCCTCCTTCGGGTCGATTCGCCCACCCAGGACATCGTCGTCGGGATCGTCCTCGTGACTGCGGTCGGCCTCGACGCCCTGGTTCGGCGAAGGTCGGCTCGATGAGCAGCGGAGCGACGGACATGACGATGAGCGAGCGACAGCCACTGGTCGAGATGCGCAACGTCCATGTGTCGTTCGGCGGCGTCCACGCCGTCGAGGACGTCTCCATCGACCTCTACCCCGGCGAAGTCGTCGGCCTCGTCGGCGGGAACGGCGCCGGCAAATCCACGCTGATGCGCGCCCTCTCGGGAGCGCGCCCACCGGACTCCGGGCAGATCCTCGTCGACGGCCGACCGGTTTCGATCTCGAATCCACGTGTCGCCAAGGCGCACGGCATCGAGACGATCTACCAGAACCTCGCCCTCGCCGACAACGTCGATGCAGCCGCGAACCTGTTTCTCGGTCGCGAGTTGACGAATCGTGTCGGCACCCTCGACGACTCGGCCATGGAATCGGCCACGCGCACGGTCATGGGCCGCCTCAACCCGAACTTCAAGAACTTCAAGACCGCGGTGATGTCGCTGTCCGGCGGCCAGAGGCAGTCGGTCGCGATCGCCCGCGCCGTCCACTTCAACGCGCGGATCCTGATCATGGACGAGCCCACCGCCGCGCTCGGACCCGCCGAGACGGCCCAGGTTCGCGAACTGATCAAGCAGCTCAAGGCGGACGGCATCGGCATCTTCCTGATCAGCCACGACATCCACGACGTGTACGACCTGTCGGACCGGATCAGCGTCATGTACCACGGCAAGGTCGTCGGCACCGTCAAGCGCACGGATGTCACGACGGACGACCTGCTGGCGATGATCATCATGGGCAAGCCGCCCGGCGAGGTCTCCCAGACGGAGCGGGCCGCACTCCACACCTGATCACGGGGGCAGCGGCCCGGATCCGTCCCCGGCGCGAGCCGCTCAGATTTGCCGGAACGTCGGGGCCAGCGCCGGATAGAGCCCTCGATAGAGGGCATGCGCCTCGGCGTAGCCGGCGGCGTCGGGTCCCGGCGTCGCGACCGGCGTCGCGGTGACGAACGCCTGCGCGGCGCCCTCGACGGTCTCGTGCCAGCCGGCCCCGACGGCGGCCAGGACGCCGGCGCCGTACGCAGCTCCCTCGGTGGTGTCGACGGTGGCGATCTCGGCCCCGAGCACGTCGGCCAGGATCTGGCGCCAGAGCGGACTCGCCGTCCCACCGCCCGAGGCACGGATCTGCGCAGGTGACGGCATTCCCGCAGCGGTCATCAGATCGAGGCCGTCGCGGAGCCCGAATGCCACGCCTTCGAGGACGGCCCGGGTCAGGTGACGGCGATCGTGGCGGACGGTGAGGCCGACGAAGGCCCCCCGGGCCAATGGATCGGGATGCGGACTGCGCTCCCCCGTGAGGTACGGCAGGAACAGGAGGCCGTCACTTCCCGCCGCGATGTCCGCCGCCGGCGCGACAAGGTCGGCGAAGTCCTCACCCGGGGCGAGCGTGTCGCGGAACCAGCGCAGGCTGCCGGCCGCCGAGAGCATCACCGACATCAGGTGCCAGCGATTCGGGACGGCGTGACAGAACGCGTGGACGCGGCCGTGCGGCTCAAAGGTGGCCCGGTCCGTCGTCGCGAACACGACGCCCGAGGTCCCCAGCGACAGCGCGACGGTCCCTGGCGTCACCGCGCCGACCCCCACCGCGTTCGCCGATTGATCGCCACCACCGGCAACCACCGGCGTTCCCGCCCGGAGGCCCGTCGCCGCGGCCGCAGCGGCCGTGACCGACCCGGTGACGGATGGGCCCTCGTGCGTCGGCGCCATCCAGGCCGGGTCGATGCCGAGCGCCGCGAGGATCTCGGCGGACCAGTCCCGCGCCGCCAGGTCGAACAGGATCGTGCCCGAGCCGTCGGCCTTGTCCATGGCGTACTCGCCGGTCAGGCGAAGCCGGAGGTAGTCCTTGGGCAGGAGAACATGCCGCACCCGCCGCCAGTGGTCGAGCTCGTGATCGCGAACCCACACGAGCTTGGGCGCGGTAAACCCGGTGAGCGCGTCGTTGCCGGTGAGCTCGATGAGCCGTTCCGGGCCAACGGCGGCGCGGATCGCGTCGCACTCGGCGGCGGTTCGCTGGTCGTTCCAGAGGATGGCCGGCCGGATCACATCGCCGGCCCCGTCGAGGAGCACGGCCCCATGCATCTGGCCGGTCAGGCCGACGGCAACGATCTCGTCACCGGAGATGCCCGTCGAGGCGAGCACCGATCGGATCGCGCTCACGGCGCCATCCCACCAGAGCCCCGGGTCCTGCTCGCTCCACAGGGGCCGGGGCACGTCATAGCCGTAGTCGGCGGTCCCGATGCCAAGGACCTCGCCGGTCTCCCCGACGAGGACCGCCTTCGTGGCGGTCGTGGAGACGTCAATGCCGATGACGGCGGACATCGCGACGATCAGTCCCGGATCGCCCAGATCCGCTGGTTCACCGCATTCTCGAGGGCCTCCTGGCCGCCGGATACCGGGTGCGGGTCGACCTCTCCGGCGGCGACCCGTGCCTCGAGTGACTCCAGCGAGGCCGAGCCGTCGAGGATCGATGCGCCCACGGCGCCCGACCAGCCCGCGTAGCGCGCTTCGCGGGGCACGTCGATGGTCCGGTTCTCGACCATCGCGGCGGCAACGAGAAGCGACCGCGCCAGGGTGTCGATTCCGCCGATGTGGCCGTGGAACAGGTCCGTCCGGGCCATGCTCTGGCGGCGCAGCTTGGCATCGAAGTTGAAGCCGCCGGTCGTGAAGCCACCACCCTTGAGGATCTCGTAGAGCGCGAGCGACAGCTC
>JANNUK010000015.1:0-2535 GCA_031395155.1 Chloroflexota bacterium
CATCCGCCTGCTGGCGAGCGCCGAACAGCTGGCGGCGCGGGTACTGGACGCGGCGGATCGGCGCTTCCGCGCCGGCGAGCTGGCGGTCCTCGACGTGAACATCGCCCGAGCGTCGCTGGCGCGCACCCGGGCCGATCGCGAAGGCGCCGAAGCGTCACAAGTGGAGGCGTTGGGGCGCCTCCGCGTGCTGCTGGGCCTCGACGCTGGCCTGAGCGTTGCCGGCGACCTTGCGCTTGGGCCCGAGGTGGATCTCCAGGCGTTGATGCGGGCGTCGGCGGAGCGTCCAGAAATTCGTGCGCTTGAAGCCGCGGTTCGTGAGGCCGACGCTGAGGCGCAGCTGGGGCGGACCTTCTCGAAGCCCGAGTACGGTTTCGCGGTTCGGTATCAGCGAGAGGAAGGCGACCAGATCGTGCTCGGAGGAGTGACGCTGACGCTCCCGGTGTTCTCGAAAGGCCAGGAGCTCCAGGCGATCGGGTCCGCGCGCGCATCGCGGTTGCGCGCGGAGTTGGATGCCACGCGGACCCGCGTGCAGGTCGAGCTCGGCACCGCCATCGAGACCTACCAGCGGCGCGTGCGGGCCGCGCGGGTGCTCGAGGGAGAGGCCCTCCCGGGGTTGGACGAGAACGAGGCGCTGGCCACGCGTAGCTTCGAGGTCGGCCAGCTCGGGTTGCCCGAGCTGCTGCTGATCCGGCGTGAGATTTTCGAAACGCGCTTTCAACACCTCGACACCCTGCTGGAGGCCGCGCTGGCTCGCGTTGCTGTGGACGCGAGCGCGGCGGTGCTGCGATGACCATGAACACGATCGTCCTCTTGACCTCGTGCCTGGTGGTATTCGCCTGTGGACCGGGCACGGAGACGCCCGCGCCGGGCCGGAGCTCCGAACCAGCCACGTCCGACGCCGCGACGCAGGCGGGCCCTGACGAGGTCCGCGTCGATCCCGGCATGCTTCGCGATCTCCGGATCACGACGGCCGCCGTCGAATCGCGCAGCGGCGGCGAGGACGTGACGCTGCTAGGCGAGCTCGCGGTCGACGAACGCCGATACGCAGAGGTTGGCACGCCGACCGCCGCCCGGGTCGCGCGGCTGCTGGCGGGACCGGGGGATGTGGTTCGTGAAGGTCAACGCCTCCTCGAGCTGGACAGCCCGGAGCTCGGACGGCTGCGTTCGGAGTACTTGTCGGCGCAGGCGCGCGCCACGCTCGCCGAGCGCGCGCTCGACCGCAAGCGCGCCCTTGCCGCCGAGCGCATTGCTCCCGAACGGGAGGTGCAAGAGGCGGAGGCAGATTCGGCGGCCGCCCGGGCCGGGCTGCGCTCGGCCACTACGGCGCTGGCGCCCTTCGGCGGTCCGCTTCCCGCCGACGCCGATGTCGCCGCGTCGGGATTCTGGGTCCAGTCGCCGGTGGGCGGCACCGTGCTCGAACGGCGTGTCGTCCTCGGCCAGATGCTGGAGCCCTCGACGCCAGCGTTCCGCATCGCCAACCTCTCAACGCTGTGGCTGACGGTGCACGCCTTCGAGCGGGACGCCGTACGCATCGTCACCGGCACGTCGGCGCGCGTGTCGTTCCCGGCGCTGCCGGGCGCCGCCTTCACTGGCGCGGTGACCCTCGTCGGACACCAGGTCGCCTCGGATTCGCGCACCATCCCGGTGCGGATCGACGTTGCCAACCGCGGCGGGCTCTTGCGGCCGGGCATGTCTGGCTCCGCTGCAGTACCGGTCGGTCGGTCCGACAGCCCCATCCTGACGGTGCCGGTCGCCGCCGTCCAGCGAGTGGGCGACAGCTGGTGCGTCTTTCTGCCTAAGGACGAGAGCACGTTCGAGATCAGACGCATCGGTCGCGGTCGCGATCTCGGGCCCGAAGTCGAACTGCTATCCGGCGTGCGCGCCGGCGAGACGATCGTGGTGGACGGCGCCTTCCTGCTCAAGTCGCAGGCGGAGAAGCGCGACGCCGGCCACGACGATCACTGAGGACCGACATGATTGGTCGCGCGATTCGCGAGTCGTTTCAGGCGCCGCTCCTGACCGTCCTCCTCGTGCTGGCGGGCGTGGGCATCGGCGGGCTATGGTTGCAGGAGCTGCGGCGGGACGTGTTTCCCGACTTGTCGGCGCCGGTGTTCAACGTCATCGCGCAGAACGCGGCGATGGGAGCCGAGGAGCTGGAGACGGCCATCGCCATTCCGCTCGAGGTCGAGCTCGCCGGCCTGCCCGACGTCCGTCGCATTCGATCCAATTCGCAGCTTGGCGTCACCCAGGTGACGATCGAGTTCGAGCCCGACGCCGACTACTACCGATCGCGCCAGTTCGTGGCGGAACGCGTCGCGCAGGCCGCCGGGCAGCTGCCGCCTGGCACGGAACCACCTCTCATCTCGAGCCTGACCGGACGGCTGAACGAGATCTTCGAGTTCACACTCGAAGCCGACCCTGGCGCTGCCGACCTGATGACGCTGCGCGACCTCGCCGAGTTCGACGTGAAGAACCGCCTGCTGGCGGTCCCTGGTGTGGCCGCCGTCGAGCGCCTCGGGGGCTACCTGCGCCAGT